>NZ_JBLYNS010000014.1:0-59681 GCF_049310205.1 Endozoicomonas sp. ALC013
CGCTTGATGGCAATGGTAAGCCCATCGGAAACAGGCAATATCATCATATCCACACGATCATCGTCGTGAATTTTCCGGTTTAATGCTTTCAGGGCAGCAGTGTCATCATCACTTGCTTCTGCATCTGCTACTCTCCCGCTCCACAGCACGTTATCGATAAGAATCAGCCCACCAGGGCGAATAAGCTGCAGGCATTGTTCGTAATAAACGTCATACCCCGTTTTATCCGCATCAATAAAAGCCATATCAAACTGATTCAGTTCACCATTTCTGATCAGTTGATTCAGGGTTTCAGACGCCGGAGCCAGGTGAAGTTTGATCCGCTCAGAGACACCGGCTTTTTCCCAGAAGGGTTTGGCTATGTCGGTATACTCACTGCTGATATCACAGGCAATCAGCTCCCCATCATCGGGCAGTGCCAGGGCAACAGAGAGCGCACTGTAACCGGTGAAAACACCAATTTCGATGGTTCTGCGGGCATTGGATAGTTTGGCCAGCATGGCCATAAGCTGCCCTTGCTCGGCAGAGATTTGCATCATTCGGTAGGGATGGTGGCTGGTCAATTCTCTGAGCTCTTTTAATGCCGGGTGCTCACGCAGACCAACGTTATAAATATATTGATAGAGCGTATCATTGAGTTGCAGGGTTTCAGTGGACATTGGTGGGGACTCCGTTTAATTCCTGAGAAAAAATAAATCAAAGATATGGTTGTTATTACTGACTATTAAGTCAGGAATGAAGCCTGAAAATGAGTGGTTTTTATTCATTGTCATCATTCTTCTGCAGCAATCGCTTACTCTTCACAATCATATAACATTTTATTCGTTGATACCTTTAATGTGCTATGTAAAAATTTTAAGCTCAGGTCAGCTTAAAAATGTCAAAATAACTATTTTTAGAAGTGGTTTTATATCCAGACAAAACAAGAGAGGCGGCCCCTGATTATGGCAACATTACTGTTTTACAATGAGCCGACATTTCTCAACCGGGAAGTGCATAAGACCCTTAAGTTCAAGGCATCTGACGACTACTCTTTCACCGAAGAGGTAAACTCTGTACCACTGACCGGTATCGAGTTTTTTGAAGCCAGCCGTGATATGCCAGTGCTCTTCAGTAAGGATGAGCAGGGCAACTTTTTCCCCCTTGCCCTGCTTTCGCTGATGGATGCAGGGCATAAGCACCTGGGTGAGGCGGGCAGCTGGAGTGACAGCTATATTCCTGCTTTTATCCGCCGTTATCCTTTCGCCCTGACCGATGAAGGCTCTGTTTGCTTTGATCAGAAAGCCAGTCAGTTTGCTGGTGAAGAAGGTGAAGCACTTTTCAGTGATGACGGTGAAAATACAGAAACCCTGAATAACATTATTCAATTTCTTAATAACTATGATCAGCAGTATAAGAATACCCTTGATTATTGTCATGAATTAAAAGCGCTTGATCTGTTATCTCCGTTCAATCTCCAAATTCTCTTGGAGAAGGATAAGCCCCTAAGGCTCGAAGGGTTATTAGTTATTGATGAGAAAAAACTGAATTCCATTCCCGAAGAAAAAGTGAAAAGCTGGTTTGATTCCGGTTGGCTGGCGTGGACCTATGCACACTTACACTCTCTGGGTGCATTAAACCGTCTTGTTAAACGACAGAAAACACAACTGTAATATCCATGACCTCTTTGTGATTTTAACATTGAAAGGGACTTCAATAGTGAAAAAACTCCTGCAGATGGCCGTGTTGGCATTAAGTCAATTAGTTTTAGTATTTGCTGTAAGCGTCAGTGCGCATCCTGAAAAGACGAGTAACTATTCAGGAATAAAAATTGTTGGTGGTGATGAGCTTTCTCCATTTTCCCGTCCTTATATGGCGTCATTAAGAGTATTGAGAGAGGTGCATTTTTGTGGCGGGGCCTACATTGGTGGCAAGTATGTCCTGACGGCTGCCCATTGCGTCGAAGACATTCAGGATTATGCCGAATTTATTTCCGTCTGGTTGGGGGGGCATAAACTCAGTGAGCCGGGTGCTGGCCGTTTCTACCGGGTGGCAAGGCTTTATATACATCCAGACTATAACGAAGAAACCATCGATAGCGATATTGCCATTATTGAATTAGAGCAGGACGTTGAGGGTATTGAACCTGTTCGTCTGATTTCTGAAGAACACTTTGCAGACATTAATAAAGGTTCAGTATTTGAGGTGATGGGCTGGGGAACCCTGGGGTATGAGAAGGGACAACCAGACACGCTACATGTGGTTCAGGTGCCCTATGTGGAGAGAGAGCTTTGCAACTCCGGGCAACATTATGACGGAGCGATTACCAAAAATATGCTGTGTGCTGGTTTTGATGAAGGAGGCAAAGACTCCTGTCAGGGCGATAGTGGTGGTCCCATGGTTTATAACCACCAGGGTACCTGGTACCAGCTGGGTGTCGTAAGTTGGGGCTACGGCTGCGCTGAGCCGGGTTACCCGGGAGTCTATACCAACATCGTTGAACTGTTGGGTTGGGTAAGGCAGACAGTGCCTGATATTTGATTCAGTACTCCTCACGTTGAAGCACAGAAAGTCAGTGGTTTAGGAACAGATTAACAAGAATAATTAGCGGCAGCTCACGCTCAGTAAGCTGCCAAAACCACCTGATTATTTACTATTCCAAACCTTCTCAGCATAGTCAGCAATAGACCGGTCCGAAGAGAATCGACCCAGTCGTGCGGTATTCAGCACTGCTTTGCGCCACCAGAGCCTTGGCTTACGGAAAGTGTCGGACACTTTCTGCTGAGCTTCACGATAGCTGTCAAAGTCAGCCAGAGCCATAAACTGGTCACGATGCATCAGATCTTCCGCAACGGGTTTCAGCAGGTCGGGCTTGTGCTGGCAGAAGGAACCATTCATCAGGGCGTCAATGGCCCGCTTCAGTACCGGATTACTCTCATAATAAGGGTATGGGTTGTAACCCTGCTGCTGCAGTTCGGCAATCTCATCGACGGTTTTTCCGAAGATAAAGATGTTCTCATCGCCCACCGCTTCGGCAATTTCCACGTTGGCTCCGTCCAGTGTCCCAATGGTCAGTGCACCATTCAGGCCCAGCTTCATATTGCCGGTACCGGAGGCTTCAAAACCGGCAGTGGAGATCTGCTCGGAAAGATCGGCGGCAGGAATGATCTGTTCCGCCAGGGTGACGCGATAATCCGGCAGGAATACCACTTTCAGGCGGTCATCCAAACGACGATCGTTGTTAATAACCTGGGCGACCTTGTTGATGGCCAGAATAATCTGTTTGGCCATTACATAACCTGGTGCAGCTTTAGCGCCAAAAATAAATACCCGTGGGGTATGTTCGGCATCCGGGTTATCGAGCATTTCGTGGTACAGGCTGATGATGTGCAACAGGTTTAACTGCTGACGCTTGTACTCGTGCAGTCGCTTAATCTGAACATCGAACAACGCATTGGGGTTAACATTGACCTTGCACTCTTTTTCAATCAACCGCGCCAGTCGCTCCTTGTTTTTGAAACGGACATTGGCAAAGGCATCGAGAAAATCGGGAGATTCCGACAGTGGTGTCAGTTTTTCCAGCTGGTCCAGGTCAGTACGCCACTCTTTGCCGATATTTCGATCCAGCAGTCGTGCCAGGCCCGGGTTACAGTGAGCCAGCCAGCGTCTTGGGGTAACACCGTTGGTGACGTTGACCAGCTTGCCGGGATACAGGGCGTCAAACTCGGGGAACAGATTGGCTTTAACCAGACCACTGTGCAGCGCGGCAACACCATTGACCCGGTGACTGCCAATCACCGACAGGTTAGCCATGCGGATCATGCGATCACCGTTGTCCAGCTCTTCGAAGATGCTGACTTTCTTGATGATCTCTACATTGTCGCCCCATTGTTCTTTAGCCTCTCCGTTCAGGAAGACGTAGTTGATCATTTCAATGATCTGCAAGTGTCTTGGAAGCACACGGTCCAGCAGGGAGGCAGACCATTTCTCCAGGGCTTCTGGCAACAGGGTGTGATTGGTGTAGTGGCACATTTCCTGAGTGATGGCCCAGGCCTGATTCCAGACCATGCCTTCTTCATCCATCAGCAGGCGCATCAATTCCGGAATGGCAATAGCCGGGTGGGTGTCGTTCAATTGCAGTGCGTAGTGTTTTGCCAGACTGCTTAATGGCAGGCCACGCTGCTTATGCTGGCGGATAATGTCTTTGAGGGAGCAGGCCGTGAAGAAGTACTGCTGGATCAGTCGCAGATCTTTACCCTGAGGCGTTGAGTCTTCAGGGTACAAGACACCGGAAATGGTATCACCATCCACCAGGTTACGGCAGGCTTCCAGATATTCACCCTGGTTGTATTTATCCAGATCAATAGGATAGGCACCCACCAGGCTTTCCCAGAGACGGAGGCGGTTTACATAGTTTCCGCCAAAGGATGGAATGGTGATGTCCCAGGGCACACCGAAAAGCTTCTTGCCAGGCACCCAGTGGTTATTGCCATCGTTGTCCATTTCCATATGACCGAACAGGCCAATCTCCACGGTCTCGGATGGACGACAGGTTTCCCACGGGCTGCCAAATTCACGCCAGACATCCGGCTTCTCTTTCTGGTAACCATCCACAAAAATCTGACGAAACAGACCATAGCGGTAGTTGATGCCGTACCCGGTGGCTGGAATATGCTGGTTGGCCAGAGAATCCATAAAACAGGCGGCCAGACGACCCAGACCACCGTTGCCCAGGGACATGTCCCGCTCCTGATCCAGAACATCAGAAATGCGTACGCCGTGGGATTGCAGCAGGGTGGCTGCGGTTTCGTAAAGTCCAAGGTTCATCAGGGCGTCACCCAGCAGGCGTCCCATCAGAAATTCCATGGAGAGGTAGCAGACATGACGTTGCGGCTTTGTCTCTTTGGTGACGCCCAGGCTACTTTCCTGAAGCTGGTCCAGATTAATGTCACGGAGTACCAGAGAGAGGGCCTGCCACCAGTCGCGATGTGTGGCTTGCTTCGGGGTAGTGCCCAGTTCACGACGCAGGTTTTTTTCAAGCTCTGTGGTAAATGCTTTCTGATCCATGTGATGCGTATCACTCTTGTTGTGCTATCAGGTTGGCTTTTTCGCTGATGATCTGTTTCAGCGGCTTTGCAAAAGAATCCTAGTGTAATGGAAAAAGATGGTTTGTTGTTTTGTAAACGCTTTCAGTCTTTGTGCTGATTGAAATGTTTTAAAAGATAGGATTGCACACCACCAACCATGTGTTGTTATTTAATAAGTAAACATCAATGTGTCAAAGTGAAAAACAGGCGTCAAGTAAATTAATTTCACCTTTTGCGCATTGTTGTAAACCTCTGAAAACGATTACAACTATTTTGAATAGAAAATAAAAATGCTTTAAATCAATGCATTGAAGCTACTCAAAGCGATAATGGCGGGCGGCGCATGACCTGTGTCGTTATACAACTTTGGGGAAACAGCCACTAATATTTTGCATCTCTTTCCCATCCTCTTTTCAGCAATGTAATGTGACCAATCGGAGGACCCAATGACGAAGCCAAAAGCATTGGCTGTGGCCATCTCTGCGCTTTCTGCCTTGCTGGTGACTGGCTGTGCCAGTCAGTCACCTGATACAGCGTCTAAGGCCAGCACCAGCCTGACACCGGCTTATGACTGCAGCGCCAGCACCCGGGCAAAAGCCAACGATCTGAGAATTTATCAGATTATGGTCGAAAGCTTTGTGGATGGAGAAAAGGGAACCGGTCACGGCACCGGCTACGGTACCAGTCATCACCAGGGGGATTTGCAGGGTATAATTGATTCGCTGGACTACATCCAGTCACTGGGTATGAATGCCATCTGGATGACACCAGTCTTCAACTCGGAACCCGTTGCAGGCCAATCACACTGGGATGACCGGCTGGATGCCACTGGCTATTTTGCGACGGATTATTTTGCCATTGACCCACGCTTCGGGACCCTGGAGCAGGCAAAAGAACTGGTGGAAAGAGCCCATGCCAAAGGGCTGTATGTATTTTTTGATGGTGTATTCGGCCATCATAAGCAGTCCGGTGTCGTGCCATCGCCATCTGGTTTGCTGCCATCTGGCAGTCACAATCCTGTTGACTATCCCGAGAGCCTGCCATTTTACCGGGAGGTAGCAACCTGGTGGGTGAGGGAACTGAAAATAGACGGCTGGCGTCTGGATCAGGCCTATCAGGTGCCCACCGAAGCCTGGACAGAAATTCGCAAAGCCGTGGATGAAGCTTCTCAGTCAGTGACTTACCAGAACCACAAGGGTGAAACTGTCAATCCATTGGGCTATATGGTGGCGGAGATCTGGAAAGAAGAAAACACCATTCAGAGGGTCGGCTACGGTACCGGGGAGAATCCGGCGTTGTGTTCTGCATTTGACTTCCCCATGCGTTATCGCCTGGTGGAAACCTTTGCAGTGAATGAAAACGGTATGGGTGGTAAAGGCGGAGACTGGCTGGATGAAGGCATGAGCCTGCACTCACTCTATCCGAACCATGCGCAACCTAACCTGATGCTGGGTAATCACGATGTAGTGCGCTTTGGTGACCTTCTGCAGCGTGGCGGCATTGCCAATCCGGACGATGCACAATACTGGTTGCGGCATAAAGCGGCCCTGTCATTTATGGCAGCCTACACGGGCCCCATCACCTTGTATTACGGCGATGAAATTGGTGATGAAACGCCAGACTTTTCTGAAAAGCAGCCGGATAATAACTGCTCCATTCGTGGTGTGTGTGATGACCACTCGGGACGTACCAGTGCCAAAATTGATGGGTTAACCGCTGAGTTGAATGCACAGCAGCGTGATCTTAAAGCCTATGTATCGTCATTGATGACGTTGCGGGATAAACACCCGGCGTTGTCTGAAGGTGAACGCATTAACATCCGTGCAGAGAAAGAGGTCTACGTCGATCACAAGCAAAGTGGCGATGATGCCCTGCTTTATATGGTCAGCACCGACAGCGCTTTCCAAATGGTCACTTTGACAACGGCAGAAGCCGGTTCCGAAGGGAGGCTGGTGGATCTGCTCACGGGAGAGGTGTTTTTCCCGAAAAACAATGAATATTCCATTCGCATGAAAGGCTTTGAATCACGATTCCTGCGCATTGCCAGGCCTGTTGCAGCCGGACCAAAGGTCAACAAACGAGATGCCAGCTCGATGACCGGCGAAGGTTTTTTGGCCCAGTGCGACAACCCAACAGTGAATGAAGCAGGCCCGGCACAAGATACTCTGTTTGTAGTGGGCAGCTTTCCGGACTCTAACTGGATACACAAGCCAGCCCGGGCTTTTCAGTATAAAGGCAACGGCGTGTATCAAACCGTCACCAATGAGCGCAAAGGCAGCTATCGCTTCCAGTACGCCACAGCCAGCTGGAGCCCGCAATACACGGCTGCTGATCTGTCACAAAAGCCGGGGCAGGCAACTGCCGGGAAAAACGGTGGGTATGGTACCGATACCTCGGTGATGATACCGGAGGCGGGACGCTATGTATGGAGCTTAACGTTCAAAGACAGTGGTGAGATTGATCAGGTGATGGTTTCCCGCTGTGCGGAGTAATTGTGTAGATTAACCGGTCGGCAACCCATCTTCGGAGTGGCCGACCTGCCTGTTAATTCATCTCTTTAAGCATGATCAGGCTGTGCGGCTGAACTTCATAGCTGCACTGATCAACAGACGGTTCGTGAATAAAAGAAGACTCTTTGTCAGTATTCACCACAACCGTCCGGTGTTTGAATTGACCGGTTTCAGGAATCAATACTCTGCCTACATGTTTGCCAGCGTTCAGGATGACCCAGATAGCACCTTTTTCAGCATCATTCGGGTCATGAATTTTAACCGTCAGGGTGTAACAGTGGCGCTCACTGAAATAAAGAGGGTCAACGACGTCACCCTTCGGGGAATGTAACTGGTATTCTATGTGGCCCAGACCATTGGTCAACAGTGGTTCATTGCGACGAAAATGCATCATTTGTCGGGTAAAATCGTGCATTTGTGCACCGTCAGAGTCGGTGTTGTGCAGCCAGTCCCAGTGCAGCCAGGCGATGGGGGAGTCCTGACAATAGGCATTATTATTACCATCCTGAGAGTTGCTGAACTCATCGCCAGCTAACAGCATGGGTGAGCCTTTGGCCAGCATTAACATGCCCACCAGATTCTTCCGGCTGCGCAGGCGGGCTTTATTGATGTCCGGGTTGTCAGTGACGCCTTCTTCACCGTGATTCCAGGAGTAATTGTGCTCGTCACCATCCCGCCCGTCCTCACCATTGGCAAGGTTATGGCGCTGATTGTAAGAAACCAGATCCATCAAGTTAAAGCCATCGTGACTGCAGATATAGTTGACGGTGGCAAGATAACTTTGTTCACTGAACAGGTCTTCTGAACCGGAAAAACGCCAGGCCATTTCAGTTTGTACCCCTTTGCTGCCTTTCCAGAACTTCCGGCAAGTATCACGGTAACGGTCATTCCAGGACTGCCAGTCAGAGGGGAAGTCGGTCATATGATAACCGTCCGGCCCAATATCCCAGGGCTCGGCAATCATTTTTACCTGGCTCAGAATCGGGTCCTGGCTCACGGCATAAAAGAAAGGCGCATCTTTACTGTAATTACGGTGCTGGCGGGCCATGGTGGGGGCCAGGTCAAAACGGAAACCGTCGATCTGATACTCCACTACCCAGTGACGCAGTGCGTCCATAGTCAGGCGCAGAGTCTGGTGGCTGTCGAAGTTGATGGTGTTGCCGCAACCACTGTAATTCTCCGAGGAAATGCCACCGTCGTGTTTGTTCATATGGTAGTAGTCGGTTTCAGCCAGACCACGCATGCTCAGGAATGGACCACCATGGCCACCTTCGCAGGTATGGTTGAACACCACATCCATAATCACTTCAATGCCGGCGCGGTGCAGCTCCCGTACCATGGTTTTCATTTCAATCACCGGGTCGGAAATGGCATAAGGTGTGTGCGGTGCCATCATGCACAGCGGGTTGTAACCCCAGTAATTGGATAACCCAAGGTGAGTGAGTCGCTCTTCACTGGTACTGTAGGTAACCGGCAGCAGTTCAACGGCAGTAATGCCAAGGTTTTTCAGATATTCAATGGTAATGGGGTGGCACATGCCCAGATAGGTACCACGAATATCCTCCGGAATATCCGGGTGGGTTTTGGTGAATCCCTTGAGGTGGGTTTCGTAATAAATGCTCTGCTGGTCCGGAGTGTGTGGATGGGTTACGCCTTGCCAGTCAAAGGTGGCATCACGCACAACACTGCGGGGCATTTTGGTGGCGCTGTCCTGCTCGTTGAATAGCCATTGATCATTGTCGTCTGAAATATAGTCAAAAATGTCCTGGCACCATTGCACATCGCCACTGATTTCCCGGGCATAGGGATCCATCAGCAGTTTGTTCTTGTTAAAGCGCGGCGTGGTATTGGGTGACCAGTAACCGTCTGCCCGGAATCCATAGTGCTGACCTTCGAGAATACCTTCAATATAAAGGTGCCAGATGCCCTCAGCGGAAGGAAACATTTTCAGTTGTTCTTCATTCCCCCGTGCATCAAATAACGATAAAAACAGTTGTTCTGCTCGCGGGGCGTACACAGAAAAGTTAACCCCTGTCGCCTGATTACCCGGTACTGCCACAAGATCGGCATTAACCAAAGTGGCACCCTGTGGGAAGGTTTTTCCGGGAAAGGGGCAATAGGTCTGGGTGGCAGACGGTGTATCCATAGCGTGTGAAGCTCTACATAGCGTGATCAGAAAAAACGGCGTGTATTATTAGTTTTCAGGAACAAACAGAAAAGCACGCCGGTCATGTAAACGATTACAGACTTTTATAAAGAATTGACTTAATTAAAAACATGTTGAATAGAAAATCTGTGTAAAGGACTCTCCTCAGGGATCGGCTCCTGAAGGAGTCAACACCCCAACCGGCCGCCATGCACCATGATATCAGGGTTTCATAGTGCATAGCGGTTGGGGTAAGAAGTACGATTCGACTTTTGTGCACTACGGGTACGCATGCGAACCGACCACATCAGACTTTCTAACGGATTCCATTCGATAGTCACACCACATCATGATGGTGGCCGCAAGCAGCGCAACTGGCTAATTCAGGAATTTAACATCTGAGAAGTCTGCAAATACTTCAGATGTACCCTCTGGATTGACGCCATAAAGACAGCAAAACGCACCTGTGTAGTATCTGGATAACATCGAATCAATCGGGATGCTGTTTATCACTGGTACTTTTTGTCCATTGGTTATATAACCACAGTCGTACCCGTTTTCAGCACAATGAACGAATAATTCCAACGCTGTTGTTTTGTCAGCAATGGTCGCTGATGCAAGCACCACATCATTGAGTTTGACGATTAAACCAAGACCATTATCATTTTGCGAGACACCCAGTAACAGATGATGGTTGTCTTTTTGCAATATACCTATACCAATCTCACTACTGCCCATAGTATCCGGTATATGCAGGGTGGCCTGATAATTGAAATAGCTGTGTGATTGTCGAAAGCCAATAACGGTGGATTGGCTACGCTCCCGGACAGGTTGCCTCGGCCAGATTCTCAAGCGCTGTTGTTCTGGCAGAATCTGAAAGTGACTGGCTTCTGGCAGTCGCCGAAAACTCCACTCTTTTTTCAGAGTCTGGCCAGAAAAATCATCATAAAAGTTACCATTACCAGGCTGACTTGATCCCGGAAACGGTAACGGCAGGTGTTTTTCCACTTTGCCGGTATCGGGAGCGCACACTGGCCAGAGCATATCCCGGTTGTCCGGGTTTTCTGCTTCCCAAACCACAGGAAGCAGATGGGTTTCTCTGCCCATGTTGGAACGGCTGGCAATGTCATTACGAATCCCCAGGCAGACCATATACCAACGGCCATCAGCCAGCTCAACCAGGTCACCGTGGCCGGTGCTGTTTACCCAGTAATTGTGGGTCAGGTGACGTGAGGTTAATATCGGGTTTCTTGGATTACTTCTATACGGTCCGGTAATAGCGTCACTGCAGGCAACCGTCACGGCATGGTAAAACCCCGTTCCCCCTTCTGCTGTCATTAAATAGTAGCGACCATTGTATTTATACATATGAGGGCCTTCCACCCAGTCTCCGCCGGTGCCCCGCCATAGAAAGTAACGCTCACCAATCAGGGCGGTATTGTCCAGGTCAAGCTCCTGCAACCAGATTTCACCTTCACTGGGGTAGGCTGGATCACTTGGGCTATGGGTTCCCACGTACCACACCCTGCCGTCATCGTCGAAAAAAATATCGGGGTCGATGCCCGGTGCGCCGCTGATCACCTTAGGCTCAGACCAGGGACCAGCAGGATTTGTCGCTGTCAGAATAAAATTCACACAGGGATTGAAATCTGCTGGTGCCTCCAGTGGTATATAGACATTAGTGGTTATCAGATAAAAGACACCGTCTTTATATCGAATAGTCGGCGCATGAATACCGCCATCGGACTGTACATCGGTCAGAAACACCGGCCCCTGACACTGTTCCGGTCGATCCAGGGCGTGACCAATCAGTTCCCAGTTGACCAGGTCACGGCTGTGGTGAATGGGCAGCCCCGGAAAATACTCGAACGAGGAGTTAACCATATAGAAATCATCACCGACGCGACAAATGGACGGATCAGGAAAGCTGCCGGGTAAAACAGGATTGGTCATTTCAGTCATGGGGGTTGGGTTCGTGATTAAATTGCAGATAACAGGGAGTGGCAAAGGAGCTTATAGTGCCTGTCGTTCATGGTTGGTATTGATGGCGATGTTCACCAGGTCAAGGGGCTTATCCCCTAATAATCCCGATAGATAGATATCGCTGTGAACATGCTCGGAGATGATTCTTACCAGAGTTTTCTCATTGGTGTAGATGCCCTGAGCCTCAGTCAAATTGGAAAATACCAGTGTTTCCAGTGTGTCGCGGACCAGCATGAACCGGGTAGAGGGGAAGTCATGCTCTGGAATATGGGAACGTGAAAAGAACTCAATGCCTTCAACCGGAGAGTGCATCTGGTTAAATGAAAAGCAAATCACCCGGACTCCTCGAGTAATAGCCTCTTGCAGCTCACGCTGGAACAGAGTGATATCAAAGTCAGTATTAATATAAAGCTCGTTTTTACTGTCGTTTATAAGTTCTTTAATTTTCAGTATCAGGCTCTCATACCCTGACAGATTGAAAAAAAAGGGTTTTTCCTCTGAACGGGATAAAACGGCCAGCTCTTTTTTCAGGACTGTAATATCGTCAATGGTTTTTTCCCGGATTTGCGCCAGAATCACGTCAGGTGATTTAGCTTCGTACTCCTTTACACTGCCGGAAATCATGTAGAGATAGCCTTGCAGGTACAGGTTGTCTATGGATGAATAAATGGTTGAGCGGGTCATGCCTAACGATTTGGCAATCTGATAACCGTTGGTCCTGCCATTTTTCAGCACATCAAGATAAACCAGTGCATCCGTTTTACTGAAACCAAAAGTCGTCAAACGTTGAACAATATCATTATATTTTTGTAAATCTGTTGTAGTGCTCATCGTGCAAAACCATACATCAAAAATGTTATATTCCTGACCCAGCTGCGCCCCAGTTAAGGGGCGCAGGCTTTGGTCTGTTTATTGACTCTTGCTCATCCTGTAGCCATAGGGGGCTAGCTGGACAGTCTCACCTTGCAGGTTGACCGATTGGGCAACAGCAGAGTTATTCATCACGATTTGCCACTGGCCACGTTGATAGGCAATACAATGATCACTGTCAACATCAAGCCAATGCACGGTCGGAATATTGAAATCAGGCTCACTTTTGCGCAGGACAATCAACTCCTGGATAAATTGTCTGAACTCAAGGTCCTGCTTTTCTTCCTCCCAAACCATACAACGGCGATTGGCTTCGCTGCCCATTCCCCGCCCGCCACTGAGGGCAACTTCACCGCCATAATAAATGCAGGGCGTACCTACCTGGGTAAACATAAACAGGTAGGCCAGCCTGGCTCTTGCTTTATTCTCTCCACACAAACTTAAAATACGAGAAGTGTCGTGGCTATCCAGCAGGTTGAACATCGCCTGGTTGGCGGTGTGAGAGTAAGCACAGTAGGAACGGTTCACATCCCAGATGAAGTCCTGCTTGTTACTCAGATCCAGGGCAAAAAAGTCCAGCACTGCCTGGGTCATCGGATAGTTCATTACCGAATCATACTGGTCGCCACCAAGCCAGGCTGAGGCATCGTGCCAGATTTCCCCGAGAATATAGCAGTCAGGTTTGATTGATTTGACCACCCGGCGGAAATCACGCCAGAAGTCGTGGTCAATTTCATTACCCACATCCAGGCGCCAGCCATCAATATCAAAATCCTCAACCCAGCGTCTGGCAACGTCCAGCAGATACGCACGACACTGCTCGTTCTCGGTGTTCAGTTTGGGCATGGATGCCACATTGCCAAAGGTTTCATAACGCAGGTTCTGGTAGTCCCACTGTTCACGGGGCTTGTCTTCATACACCGGGAACTCGCGAATCCAGAACCAGTCATGGTAGGGCGACGCCTTGCCATTGGCGACAACATCCAGCCACAACGGATGTTGATCACCCACATGGTTAAACACAGCATCGAGCATCACTCTCATCCCACGACGGTGGGCTTCTTTTACCAATACGGTAAAAGCTTCATTGCCACCCAGGGAAGGGTCAACATTGAAGTAGTCCACTGTGTCATAACGATGACTGGCGTTGGCGGTGAACACCGGGCAGAAATATAAGCCATTGATGCCCAGGTCCTGAAGGTAATCCAGTTTATCGATTACCCCCCAGAGATCCCCGCCCATAAAGTTATCCTGCGTTGGTTCTGTGCCCCAGGGCATCGTACCAGCGGGGGATATGTCCGGTCGGCCATTGGCAAAACGGTCCGGAAAAATATGATACCAGATGGTTTTCTGTACCCATTCCGGCGTTGCCAGGACATCACGGGGGTTGATATAGGGGAAGCAGAAGAAATTACTGAGATTACTCAGTTCCACTTCTGCCACTTTGGTATCGGTAATATCAACACTTTTTCGCTCGCCAAACAGTATCTTCTGGCCAGTGCTTTTCGAATGCAGAATAAAACCGTAGCGTGCCCGACGCCTGGGTGGGGTGAACTCAGCCAGCCAGCAGGTTTGATGTTGCGTTTCGGCCTCGACGGTCATGGGGATTTCACGTCCGCCGGTCCAGCCGTGGGCATCGCTGCCTCCAAGGTTACCGCCGTCCAGGCCTCCGACTGCCCACTCATAGGGGTCACCGATCCAGAGGGTCACTTTTTCGATTTCATCCTTGGCTGAACGCAGGCGAACATGCAGGGTGCTATTATCGCGGGCGTAGCACATGGCGCTTTTCGGGTTATGGACCAGAGCACTCAAGGTAATCATTTTCAGGGGTTACTCCTTAACCGCGCCACTGACCAGGCCAACAGTAATGTGCTTCTGGGTGGCGACAAACAACAGGGTGATAGGAATGGCCACTAACAGTGCACCGGCCGAAAACAGGGTATAATTTTCTGCGGAGTTAGAGGCGATCCATTGGAAAATGCCCACGGCCAGCGTCATTTTTTCTTCGCTGCGCAGAATCAGTGTGGGCAGAATAAAGTCCATCCAGGGGGCTGTGAATGAGGTCAGCCCGACAAAGACCAGTATCGGTTTGGCCAATGGCAAAATGATTTCAAAGAAAATGGTCAAATGACCGGCGCCGTCTATTTTGGCCGCCTCATCCAGCGACGTTGGGATCGCGTCAAAATAGCCCTTCACCAGCCAGGTCATAAAGGGTAATGAGCCGGTGACGTAGACAAACAGCAGCCCGGTAAAGGTGTCGATCAGGTTCAGCTTGGACAGCAATACATAAATCGCGGTGATAGAGAGGAACGCCGGGAACATCTGGATAACCAGAATCCCCATCATGACATTGCGTTTACCTTTGAACCGGTATCGGGAGAAGATAAATGCCGTCATCGTCACCACAATGATGGAGATGGCCATATTGCTGAAGGCCAGGACAAAAGTGTTGGCATACCATTGCAGATATGGGGTATCGGTAAACAGGGCCCGATAGTGATCCAGGGTAAAGGAAAAGTCGGTAAACGAACTGCTAAACAGGTTTACCCCCGGCTTGAACGACGCCATCACGGTCCAGGTAATGGGGCCAAGCACCAGGATAGCGTTGATGGCCAGCAACAGGTATACGGCGAAAACACCGGCTTTATGCGTCAGTTTGTTCATTACCGCATACTCACATCGGTCTTGAAGGAGTTCATCCTTCTAAACTGCCAAATGGCAATCAGTGACAAGAACAGGAAGATGATGATGGAAACCACGGCAGCGATATTGTACTGCTGGAAGTCCAGGGTCAGCTTGTAAATCCAGGTAATGAGAATATCGGTGTGGCCGGCAAAGCGATATTCCGGATTAATGGGTCCACCCTCCGTCAACAGATAAACCGCACCGAAATTGTTGAAGTTGAACGCAAAGGTCATGACCAGAGAAGGGGCTACCTGATGCAGGATCATGGGCAGGGTAATCTCTTTGAACTGCTGGAACCGGCTGGCACCATCAACTTCACTGGCTTCATAGAGTTCTTTGGGGATATTGGTCAGGGCACCGGCAATCAGGAGCATGAAGTAAGGGGCTCCAGTCCAGACACCGATGGCAATGACCGTCACTTTCGCCAACACGGGGTCCGATAAAAAAGGAATGGACTCAATGCCAAAACCATTAATGATTGAATTTACCGGACCAATGCCGTTTAACAGCAGGCGGAAGATCAACAGGCTGACAAATGCCGGAATGGCGTAAGGCAGCATGAATATAACGCGCCATACCTTTTTACCGGCGATGTCCCGATTCGCCAGGGCAAGCGCCAGAACAAAGCCAAAGCCAAAGGTGAATATTGTTGAGCAAACCGCCCATATAACCGTCCAGCTGCCGACACCGAGCAAAGTGCTTGACCAGATTTTCAGCTCAAACAGGGACAGGAAATTTCTAAACCCAACCCAGTCCACCAGATTTTTTGGTGGAATATGTGCTGGCGCTGCGTAATTGGTGAGAGAAACCAGTACGGTAATCAGTATGGGCAAAATAATGAATGCCAGTGCAGCAATCCCCGCCGGGGTTAACATGATGAGGGCAAAATGCTCATCATAAAAGGCCCGCAACTGCTGTTTGAAGCCGATGGTGCAAGGGGTAATGTTAACGGCATCTTTAATGTTCAGCAGGTACGCAGCAAGAAACGCCACGGTCAGAAAGATGGCAAGTACCCCTTCAACCAGCATATGAATAGAGTGGTCGCCGTGGATAATTTTGAAACCCACGCGATGTTGTGCGGTATCACCAAGGGTGATAAAGCCTTCCAGTGCTGTTAGTAAATCAGCAGCAAAAAGTACCAGCACTATCTGCACTGAAAGATAGAAACACCCTTTTATATAATGTCGGTTTAACAGCTGGGTCCCCCCCATCAGAAAAACCGACAGAGGTGGTAGCTTGTTAGCCACCCTGGGCTGATCCATGGCTGTATCCATAGCCCCTCCTAAACAGTATTAATCAGTTGCCGTCAATAATGATGTCGTCAATCCCACCATGCCCGGGAGTTATTCCGAAATAATGTCCCTGGTCAGGGTGGGGTGTTTGTTATTCCTGGAAAGCAATCTGCTCTTTGATCACCATTAAGGCGTTATCCAATGATTTTTCCGGTGTTTCGCCATTGACCCAGCTTGCGGTAATGGCGTTAGCCATGGGAGACCAGACATAGCCCATTTCCGGAATGGAGGGCATGGCATCGGCATAAAAACCCTGGGCAATAAAGGCTTTGGTTGCTTCATCAGCCGTTGCACTGTTGGCGATTTCTGCCATCAGATGATTCAGTGGTGGGATGGATCTGGTCATCTCGAACCGTTTTTTCAACATGGCTTCTGACGCCAGAAAGTCAGCAAACAGTTGTGCGGCAACGGGATACTCTGTGTAAGAGGAGACCACTGCCAGCCTGACTGTGGAGAATGTGCGCGGATGCTTTCCTTCCAGTGTTGGCATCGCCACGACGCCAACATTAACTCCCGATTCCAGGTGGCTTTTTGTTGCCCATGGACCGTCAACAATGGCGGCAACTTTACCTTCAGTGAACAGGCCTCGACGCACCTGGGTGTTGCGCATATCCACAGGGTTCGAGTCATTGGCTGTTTTCAATTTAAGCATGGCGGCAAGGCCGCGTTTGGTCGCTTCGGAATTTACCCCGATATCATCTGCATCGGATCCTGCCTTGCCAAATTCATAGCCGCCATACATGGACATAAACATTCGGGATTCATAGTAATTTTGTACGTCCCACAGCAGGGCATAACGGTTTTCAGTTCGGTTGTTAAATGTGGTGGAGAACGCAATCAAATCTTCAAAGGTCTCTGGTGCCTCGGCCAGGATGTCTTTGTTATAGAACAGGGCAGTTGTCGCATAGCTGACGGGAAAACCATAGCCTTTGCCATCGGCTTTGGCTGCTGAGGCAGCACTGGAAATAAACTCTTTATCAACACGATCGGCACTGACCAGGTTTTCCATAACCGCGCCGCTGACGACTAATTTGCCCAGCATATCGTGTTCAATCTCGGCGACATCAGCAACCCGGGCGGTGCCACCGTCCTGAATCAGGCGTCCGGCACTGTTCATTGGCGCCAGTTGTCGGAACCGGAACTGAACATCGTAGCCAAAGGTTTCGTTAAACGCCTCGGTGGCATAGTCCATATAATCCATGGCCAGCTCATCGGTCCAGATGAGCAGTTGTGCATTCTTTTCAGGTATCAACTGTTCAGCGGACCCAATGCTGGCAGACAGTAACGAAAGCGTGAACGCCAGATTTTTATAAAGAGGTTTCATACTGTTGGCTACTCAATCACAATTCACAGGGTAGTACATGGTGGAATACCACATTTTTAATCAAAAGAAAAAATGGCGCAATGGTTAATCATTCATTTTGTTGCTGATTTTGTTTATAAATAAATTTTATTTGAGAAAAAATGATTAAATTGATTCAGATCAATATTTTCATATTGTAAAAGCTGAACTAAAGGCGTTTAATCACACCACAAAAACACATTGTTGAACATACTGCAGGTTATATGTTTTCAGACTCAAATTGTTGAATTACAGGGTTGTCATTCTATGACTTCCGATTGTTTTCGATCTCTGACCTTGTTGCAGTTGTTCGTATTTTTTCACTGAAGAGTTGTAAGTAACTAAAGGTTACATTATTAGCTGTCCGTTATTTTTGGATTGCATTACTTCAATTGAATAATTGCCAGATTATTTGCCACTTGGGGATTCCTGATGAGAAAAAAGTTACTATCAGTTGTTATTGCTAATGTTATCGGTTTATCGGGTGCTGCATCAGCCGATGAATTTACTGATTTCCTGCGTCAGGCAAATAATGGAGATAATTTATCTGCCAGCAATGAAGGCATAAACCTGTCTGGTCACTTTGGTTCATCAATCGAGTATGAGACAAAAACAACCACAAACTGGGGCTACGGTGAAATCAAGGAAAAAATCATTACCAATGAAATTGGTAATGTGTTTTTAAATATTCAGGATCTGGGCCTGCGCGCTAACTACTCATTAAAAACCATGAGCCGGGAGCAGAAAAATTACGATACTTCCGGTGCCAAAGGTTACTATGAGAATGAAGATTCTCTAAAGCACCTGATCTTACTTGATCGGCCCTTTGCCCTGAGTGGTGGCTGGGGAACGGGTTTGGGCTATGAAGCGGAATACATTACCAGTGAAGTTGTATCAAGCTCTGCTAATCACCACGAAAAAAACTCTCTTGAGCAAATCATTCGACCATACCTGACTTATTGGAATAATAACTACAACGCTGGTTTCTATGCATCGGCTGAATACCTGGACCTGAGTTTTGACAATGGTAGTTGGGGGACAACCGATGAGGGGGGCTACAGCTTAATGTTCAAGCCCTATAAGAATTACGGCAACTTTCAGTTCGAGCTGGAGCTGTTCTACCAGGTCAAAGATGATAATGAGACCGTTCATGCCGGCGGGGTCAAGAAGTATGAGTTTACTGAGAAATACATCCAACCGACTATTCGTTACAGCATAGATAATGCTGGTCTGGTTTACCTGACAACCCGGTTCACAAAAAACGAAACCACCGACAAAGGCGCTGGTCCGGATTACTTTAAGGACGTCGTCAAAACCTCTATTGGTTACGAGACCGATCTGGGTGAGAACTGGATGGTTAAGGCCGAGTATGAATATACCTATGAAAAAGAGACCACTAATGACCCCAGGGAAGCAGGCTTGAGCAAGAAAGTGGATAGCCACAAATTTTACGCCCATGCTCTTTACAGGTTTTAATCTGGTGTAAATCCCATGCTTAACGCCCTTGATATTGCTCAACAACTCCACGGTCGTCTGTTTGGTGATGGCAACATCACAGTAGACAGTATCTGCCCGGTATCGGCCAGCAGGCCAGATGCCCTGGCTATTGTGCTCTCCAGGCATGACCTCAAGTTTATTGATCATTGCCAGGCAGCCATTGTGGTTGGACCTGCAGCCATAGGCAATATCAAGGCACCGGCAAAAATAGTGATTGATGCATTGGATGTTACTTTGCTTAACCATCTATTGCGTTACTACAAAGCTGAAAAATACCACCTGTTGGATCAGGAGAATGTGTCCACTATTCCGGGTGTATTCATTGGCAAACATGCCCGCATCGGCAAAGGTTGCCATTTTATGCCGGGAGTTCGCATACATAATGGCGCAGTGATTGGCGATAATGTTGCCATACATGCCAATACCGTCATTAAGGAAGGGACGGTGATTGGCAATAATGTGACCATTGATTCCAATAATTCCATCGGTAATTTCAGCTTTGAATACATGCTCAATAGTTCTGGCGAATATGAACGGCTGGAAAGTATTGGTCGGGTCATTATTGAAGATAATGTGGACATTGGCTGCAACAACACCATTGATCGGGGTACTCTCGGAGACACGGTTATTGGCCGGGGCAGCAAAATTGATAACCTTTGCCAGATTGGCCACGACTGTCGTATAGGCCAGCACTGCCTGATCATTTCACAATCCGGTGTTGCCGGTCATACCATCCTTGGTAATCGGGTTACGGTGCATGGGCAGAGTGCCATTGCCGGTCATCTGCATATTGGCGATGGTACGGTGATTCAGGGCAAGTCAGGCGTCAGCCGTTCCTGCCCACCACGAAGCAAGCTGTTTGGTTATCCTGCCAGAGATGCACAACAATATATGAAATCAATGGCTACGCTTAATGCCCTGTCAAAGGGTAAAGCCCCAATGATTTCAACCCGGAACGTTAAATCGCAAAAACCGGAGCGTGAAGCCCACGGCGAAGCGAGCTGGTTCGGAAAAATACGACAGAAACTTTATTTTAAATAAAAAACACACGTCTTTGTTATTTATCTACGTTGGCGACTGGTCATTGTCGCTATGGAGTTAATATGAAAATCAAAGTCCTGGCAACCCTTACCCTTGCTGCCACTCTGGCTGGTTGTGCCGGAAATCCTGCTAATGATACGGCTGCTGCATCAGCGGTCAGCACCAGCCCCGTTGCCAGCTGTAATTTGCCTGATGTTGCCGGTAGTGGCCCTGTTCGTCCGCCCATGTACGTTACTGGCACTTTCTCCGATGGGCAGTGGATGCATCAGGAGCATCGTCGTATGTCTTACAAGGGGGATGGCATTTATCAGGTCATCATGGAGAATGAGGCGGGCCCGGTGAACTTCCAGTTTGCCAGTATGGGTTGGAAACCACAATTCACCGTGAGTGGTCGGGCATTGACCGTCGGACAGGAAGGTAAGTTAATTCGTGGTGGGTTTATGAAAGATACCCGCATCAACTTCACCGAATCCGGCCTTTATGTCTGGGGCTTCCAGGTTGATGCTGAAGGCAAGCCGAAACTGGCTGCGATTGCCCAGTGTGCTGAATAACCCTGTTACCTGAAAGATTATCTGTGGAATGACCGGATGGCTAACGTAAGCTTAAAAAGCGTTGAAAAAAAATATGACAATGAATTTCAGGCGGTTCATGGTATTGACCTTGATATCCATGACGGCGAGTTTATGGTGTTCGTTGGTCCGTCCGGCTGTGCAAAATCCACCACGCTACGCATGATTGCAGGGCTGGAAAGCATCACCGACGGCGAAATCCGGATCGGTGAACGCGTGGTGAATGACTTGCCTCCCAAGGACCGGGGTATTGCCATGGTCTTTCAGAACTATGCGCTTTACCCCCATAAAACCGTTTTTGACAATATGGCCTTTGGCCTGAAAATGCAGAAAAAGTCGAAAGAGGAGATTCGCCAGGCGGTTGAAGAGGCAGCAGAAAAACTGGAAATTACCGATCTTCTGGACCGCAAGCCAAAAGAGATGTCCGGAGGTCAGCGACAGCGGGTTGCTGTTGGCCGTGCCATTGTGCGCAAGCCTGATGTGTTTTTGTTCGATGAACCGTTATCAAACCTGGACGCCAAGCTTCGTGTTTCCATGCGGGTAAAAATTGCCCAGCTGCACCAGCGTCTGAAGGAGGAAGGTAACCCTGCCACCATGATTTATGTTACTCATGATCAGACAGAAGCACTGACACTGGGTGACCGAATCTGCGTACTTAATAAGGGTGAAATCATGCAAGTGGATACCCCTGCCAACTTGTACAATTTCCCGGCTAACAAATTTGTCGCTGGTTTCATTGGTTCTCCCTCCATGAACCTGGTAAAAACGGTTATTCATAAATCGGATGCGGGACTTTTTGTAGAACTTGCACCGGGGGTGAAGTGCTTTATCCCAAGAGCCAAACAGGTATTGCAGCAGGAGCAGATTGATCAGGCGGTTTACTTTGGTATTCGCCCTGAGCATATCTCCCTGGCAAATGACAGTGATGCTGTTAATACGGTTGAAGGCATGTTGACGGTTGTCGAGAATATGGGTAATGAGAAATATCTGTATTTCAAAGTAGGCGATAATGAGCTGATTGCTCGAGTGAACGACCATACCATTACCACAGCTGATATTGGTCGCACAATGCGCTTCAATTTGAATACCGAAGCTTGTCATATTTTTGATGTGGAAAATGAAAAAAACCTGACGATCATTAAAGGGTAAGCGGCAAAGTAAACCACGTACAACCACTCTATTGCAGACAAGCTCTATTATACAGCCACCTTGTTCCCACGGCCCCCGTGGGAATGCATATCGAACCGCTGCGCAAGTTACTGGGAAGATACACTTTTCAGCGTTCATCACAATCAGTCTGACGTTTGTTGGCAGGCTGCCGGTTCCGATTTTACTGTCAGACATCAGACGGCTGCAAAGAAACCAGTTCCAGGCTATCCGCTTTTGGGTGACAGCAAATCGCATCTCTGATCCGGGTCATGGGCCGCAGGGCTAACGCTTTGCCCGTTAACCCTTGCTGATAGCCCTGGTACCACTGGTAGCAGGCATACAGCAAAATGCCACCCGTGAGAATCCCCGCTGCTACCCATCCGGCCAGGGCAGGAACCGGAATACCTGCATCCACTTCGTCGTTGTTCAGGGGTGAAATAGTGTGGTCGTTGGTTCCATTAACCAATGAAGAAGACACAGTGGCAGATGGTAGTGGCTGACGTGGTGCAGCCGTTACTGTTTTGAGCGACAGATGTCGATCAACAGTGGTTGGCTGATCTCTGCCTGAGAACAGAGCTGTTGGTGAAGTTGCTGAACTGGCCAGTTGTGATGTTGTTGATGTTGAGAAAATCGAGGGCGCAACAGTTGAGCTCGACAATTCTGAAGTTGTAGTGCTGCTGGCCGGTGTTTCAAGAGGTGAGGATAAGGCGTCAGTTGTTGCTTGATAACTGCCAGCGGTGGTGGTCGTGTTGAGTTGTGTGGGAGGAGCGTCAGTACTTTCCTTCGGACAGTTTGCCTCAGCGCAACCAGAATTTTCCAGCCGGGTGTTGAGTGTGGTTTTACAGGCAAGGGTGCGAGTAAATGGATGGTTAGTGTCGCCAGCGGCTATGCCTGCGTGAGTACCCTTGATGTTACTGTTGCAGACAGTGGTATCGCTGATGGTTACATAACCCCTGCCTCGATAGGCAGCTCCCACTGCGGCATAACCATTTGTTCCTTGAGCTGATATCTGACAATCGATAGCGGTTGTCTGGCTAATCTTATTGTTGTAGAACGCTTTTGTTCCAAAGCTGGCCGCAGCAATCGCCGCAGCAGATTGATCGTTGTCACCTTGTCTGGCTTCAATCTTGATATTTCTGGCAGTGGTATTACGGATCTCGCATTTATCTTCAATATAGGCGGTGGCAACGGCTACCTTGCCTACGGAGAACAATTCATTATGTTCGGCCAGAGTATTTTTGATCGTACTTTGATCACAACTTGCTGTTACGATTCCCGTAGCGGGTGCACTTTCCCATGAAGTTTCCCCATAACCTTCTTTTAATTCAAGGCGGTTATTGATAGCGGTGGTATCGCTAATACGGCATTTAACTGCATTGGCAACCACTACCGCAATCTTTGGGTCTGGTGCGAACCATATCTGCGAAAGCATGCTGTTATTGATGGCATGGGTACCCTCTATAGTTGTGCCGGACGCCCACCCTGCGACACCTCCGGCGTTGACCAATCGCGTATTATCTACCAGCCGGTTATTGGTGAGTCTCGAGTTACTGACAGTGACGTTATCGTCCATGCTCCCAGCTATCAGGCCAGTGAACGTTTCACTCTCACTCCAGAAAATGCTCTCTTTGTGGCTTGCTGTGATATTGCAATGGTCAATCGAGTTGCTGTCCAGGGAAGCAGATCCTCTGGCCCTTCCGGTTAATATTCCTGCAGAGGCAGAACGTAGCCCTATTGTATTTACATTCATCGCCGAGTTCTTGACCTGGTTACTTTCCAGTTTTGAGTTGTTCCTGATCTCTCCCGCCAGCATCCCCATCATCATACCCTGGCCGCCTCTCACTAACTTGAAATCAGAATGTTCCACTGTGTTATTTTTCAACAGTGAGTGTCCGCTGGCTTCGCAGGCGATAATGCCCTTATTACCGTAAGATCGCCGGTCATTTATGCTTATACTGGCATTTTTGACCACCACATCACGTACTACTCCCCCATCTTTCACCAGCAAGAACAGGCAGTTGTTCAGGTTGCTAATGCTCTTGCCGTTACCGTTGTACTCACCAGTGAAGCCCGGGATGGGCGAGTGGTTTTCGACATCAATATCAGCAATCTGTTCGTACTTGCCATTGGGGGGATAGCATGGCTTATTCCCGATTTTGGCCAGGTCAGCATTGCTCTGGACAGGAATCTGCTCGTCTCTGCAGCCCGGCGGGACGGTTGAGGCAGCAGTGCCAGGTGGTTCTTTACTGGTTCCAGGATTGCTGTCTTCTGGCGTCTGGCCCCCACAAACCGGCAGGCTGGCCAGCGCCAGACAGGCCATGGCCACCTGGTTAATGGTGTTCAGGTAGCTATCGACGGGGATGGCTTTCTGGACCAGACGCAGGGCCAGCTCTTTAGGTTGAATCTTCAGTTGTATCCATGGGCTACCGGGCTGATCAGTCCGTTGCCCGGGATCAAAGTCAGGATGAAGGGATTGAGCCACTGACTTGCTGACACTCCAGAAGCCCGGCCAGGACGAACCCCGTTCCGGGCCATGGCCGCTATCAGTAGCAGCCAAATCAGACGGTGGCGTCATGGTTACGCATGAGGTGAGCACGGGGGTCATTTCAGAGCTTCCGAGTTTACAAAATTCAGAATACAAATGTAGATGTAAATAAGGATGATTATTTTATTTTTGTCAGTACCGGAATTACTGTGAGTTCTTGCTACAAATGTTCCAGGCTGCCAGCCAGGTGGGAAGGGAATGTATACCGAACTTCTCCGAAAATGTAGAACCCCCATTAAACTCTGGTGATTCCGGGCAGAAACAGGTTGTTCCATACTGCAGGCTCCGGTATGCATTCCCACGCAGTACCCAAAGGGCCTAAAAGCATGGGAAAGATACTTACGGAGGATTGAGCGATTTCTGTAATACACACGGGATCGAAGGAATCAGTATGTGTCGGGAGCTTTTTCTCGCTATGGGCTTTATTCCCGGTCAACGGTCAGCATAATAGTCGCCAGTGGCGGCAAAGTCAGTCTGATGCTTTGGGGTTGGTTATGCCACTCTCCTGGCCGGGTTGAGACGGTACCGTTGACAATATGACTGCCACCAAAGCGCTGGTCATCGCTGTTAAAGATTTCCTGCCATTGTCCACTTGCCGGAACGCCAATGGTGTAATCATGCCTTACAAATGGTGTCATATTGCTGATAACGACAATGGTTTTACCTGCGCTGTCTGTTCGGTAAAAGGCAAAAACACTTTGACCATGGTCGTCCAGTATCAGCCAGCGAAAACCGTTGCGATCAAAATCAAGCTCATGCAGTGCCGGGTAACGCTGATACAGGGTATTCAGCTCACTGATCATCGTCAGCATGCCCTGGTGGTAAGGGCCCTGCTCCAACAGGTTCCAGTTCAGGCTTTCTGCCGGGTTCCACTCGTTGGTGGCACCAAACTCGGAGCCCATAAACATCAGCTTTTTACCGGGGTGCCCGAACATAAATCCGTAATAGGCCCGAAGGTTGGCAAAGCGCTGCCAGTCATCCCCGGGCATACGGGTGAGGATCGTGCCTTTACCATGAACCACTTCATCGTGGGAGAGGGAGAGCACAAAGTTCTCGTTATAGGCGTACACCATACTGAAGGTCATTTCATGGTGGTGATGCTGACGATAAATTGGGTCCCGCTTCATATAGGCCAGAGTGTCGTGCATCCAGCCCATATTCCATTTGTAATCAAAGCCAAGGCTCTGTGGGTGTCCGGGGCGTGATACACAGGGCCAGCTGGTGGACTCTTCGGCGATCATCATGCAGTGTGGATGCAGTCGATGAGCTTCAGCGTTCAGGCGCTGCAAAAAGGCGACGGCCTCAAGGTGTTCATTGCCGCCCAGATGGTTGGGTGTCCACTCGGCCTGCTTTCTGGAGTAGTCCAGGTAGAGCATGGAGGCCACGGCATCCACCCTCAGGCCATCAATATGAAACTCATCCAGCCAGTACAGGGCATTACTGATCAGAAAATCCTGTACCCATGGCGAACCGTAATTGTAGATACAGGACTTCCAGTCCGGATGCCAGCCCCGTTGCGGGTCTTCATATTCATAAATAGCGGTCCCGTCAAAACGGAACAGGCCGTGTTCATCCTGTGGAAAGTGGGCGGGAACCCAATCCAGAATCACACCAATATTGTGCTGGTGGCACTGGTCAACCAGGTAGCGGAAGTCGTCCGGTGTGCCATAGCGGCTGGTGGGGGCAAACAGCCCAACCGGCTGATAGCCCCAGGATTCGTAGAGAGGATGTTCGGAAATGGGCAGTAATTCGATATGGGTAAAGCCCGTTTTCCGGATATAGGGGATCAGTTCGTCGGCCAGCTCCCGGTAATTTTTAAAACCATCGTCGTTCGATTTTTTCCATGAGCCCAGGTGGACCTCATAAACCGACATGGGTTTGTTATGGTTCAGCTGACGTTTGTTCAGCCATTGGCTGTCGGACCAGGTAAAGGTACTTTCCGTTTGTACAATGGAGGCGAGGCCCGGCCACTGTTCCACTTTATGGCCAAAGGGGTCGGTTTTTTCCGGCAGCAGCTGACCATTCTGATCGTGCAGCTCATATTTATACAGGGCACCTTCGGCAACGCCCGGAACAAACAGCCGCCAGATACCGTCATCAGCACTGGCCATGGGATGGCAGCGACCATCCCACCGGTTGAAATCACCGATCACGCTGACGGAACGGGCATGAGGGGGCATAGACCTTGAACAACACGCCTGAAACACTGCGCTGACGGGTAATGGCATGCTCCACTTTCAGAGCACCCAGGTGCCGGTACAGATGGAGCGGATCGATATCCTGCTGGCAAAGGGTGTACTCGCCAAACTGGTAAGGGTCAAAGCGGAGTTCTTCTGTCCCATCCTTCAGGGTGATGTTGAGCAGATAGTAAAAGACTTTTTTCCGTTGGGGAAAACTCAGCTCAAAAAGGCCATTGGCCAGTCGGTTCATTCTGCCCAGTGATTTACCCGTACTTTCCTGCACAACCTCGATGCACTCGGCATCAGGGTGCCAGGCGCGGATGGTCAGACCACTACCGGACTGCCCGGGGTGAATTCCCAGGATGGAAAAAGGTGAGGCATGCATCACCTGGCTCAGGCTTTGGGTTACCGGTGGCAGGTCCGCATCCATTAACTTTTTTTTGGGCATTTCAAATCACTGCGAAAGAGGTAGTTTATTTTTGCGCGGGCATTATTGTCATGAAATGAGATGGTGGGAAGTTGTAAACGTTTTACAGGGTAAAAGCTCTAAAAGAGTCGAACTCCCATGGCAGGCATGGGAGAGCGGAGTTATTGCATCTTTTGCATCGAGGCTTTTTTCGTAGTGCTGCCCTGGTATTCACCGTCGCAAAAAACATCACAGTTCACTGCGATTGTTTAATCATGGTCTGAAAAATTTCGCCAAAGCGTTTTGCCCAGGCGGTTTCGTCATGGACGCCATCGGTAATCACCCGGTGTTGCAGCGGTATACCGGCATTGTTTAATGCGGCCACCATGGCATGGTGACCTTGCAGCCATTCATCAGGCCCCCAGGGACCAACTGTCTCCTGGCCGCCCATATCGAGATAGAGGCTGGCATTGCGGGCAAAACCGTTTTTCCGGAAGTACTGCCGTAACTGTTTGCCACCATAGTGATCGCTGGTGGCGTGGGACAGGGCCAGGCCGGTGCCAAACACACCGGGGCGATGGCTCATGGCGTAGAGGGTAATATAGCCGCCCATGGAGGAACCCATTAACGTGCGATCGGCTGGGTTGTTGCTGATATTGTATTCCCTTTCCAGCCTCGGGATCAGTGTGTCCACGACAAAATCCACTGTTTCACGGCCCCGGGCCTTTACCTTGCCGACGGTTGGATGGGTCCAGTCAAGGCCGCTGTATTCAACATAGCGGGGCAGGGCCTCACGGGGGCTGTCAAAGCCGATGACCACATACTCCTCCTCCAACGCTGTCAGGGTTTCATCGAGTTGCCACTCCATGCCGAAGCCGGCGGTCTGTTTATCAAACAGGTTCTGGCCATCCCAGGCGTAGATGACCGGGTAGGGTTTTGGTCGGTTTTTGTCGTAGGTTTCCGGTAGCCATATACGAATAGTTCGATTACCGTCGTTTATTGGAAAGTACGTTATGGCGGTATGGAGTGAACCAATCAGTGTTGAATATTGATTTTGAAAGGGTGTTGTCTGATCGGCTTGAAACTTTAGAGCTGGCATAAGCTGCAACAGAGATGGTTTTTGGGGGTAAAAAAAGCGGAGTAAACTCCGCCAAAATAAAAACACAATCACAGGAGCGAGAAATTCTTCCCGCTATCAGCAGAGAACACTGATATTCAAGGCACCAACCGCATTGCACCGCATTGCACCGCATTGCACCGCTTTGCGGTTGGTCAGATTAAGCGCCCCATGCTGTGCATGGGGATTCAACAACAGATAGCTGGCGGAATTAGAACCAGATTTCTGCTTCTACACCGAACTGGAAGGTTTTGTCATCGTTGTCGAACTCATCACCCCAGCCTTTTTGATCTTCATACTTATTGTCCGCATCCCGAACCATGTAGGTGATGAAAGGCTTGATTTGTGGACGACCAAAGTAGTCTGAGTTAACGGTGAATACGGCTGCAATTTCAGCAGCGTAGAAGGTTGTTTCAGCTTTTGCACCACCTTCTACAAGATTCCCGTCTACCTCACGATGACCCCAATAATCTTTCTCGTAGCCGTATGAACCGGTGAATTCCCAGCGGAAATTTTCGTTAACTTTGTAAGTTGGACGTGCAGCTATGAGAAGGC
This sequence comes from Endozoicomonas sp. ALC013, assembly GCF_049310205.1. Taxonomy (NCBI): domain Bacteria; kingdom Pseudomonadati; phylum Pseudomonadota; class Gammaproteobacteria; order Oceanospirillales; family Endozoicomonadaceae; genus Endozoicomonas; species Endozoicomonas sp. ALC013. Next base: position 28,954 of record NZ_JBLYNS010000014.1, read on the forward strand.
GATCGACAGTGTCACCCTCTGATTTGTAATAAATTTCGTCATTGGCTATTTCCTTATCTGGATCGAATTTGGTATCAGAACCTAACCCCCAGATTTTTTCGCCACGAAGATACGTAATTTCAGTAGCTAACTGCCAATGATCATTAATGTTCATGACACCGTAGGATGTGAAGAAGATACTGTTGCCCTTATCACTATCAACCGTTGATGTGCCACCACTCCATTGGCCAAAGTTTACACCTCGGTTGGCGGCCAAACCGTTCCCATAGGCCAGAGCAGTCGCAGTCCAGCCATCCAGTCCGTAGTAGTCGCGCTTATAGGTGAGAGCAAGGCCGATACCGTCAGTGGCTTCGTTATCTGCGTATTTGTCTTTATCTCCAGCCATCATGAATTTGGCATCAAAGTTAAAGCTGCCGCCCAGCGCTTCGTGGTTGTAGCTATACAGATCTAAAGAGTGGATGGTTTTGCCTTCTGGTTTTTCAGACTTTTCACCCGGATCTACAGATACAACAGCGATACCGTTGCCGCTCTGCTCATAACCAAACCCAACACCGGAAGACTGCTTCCAGAATTCACCAGAGAGCAAACCCTGTTCACGATTCAGGAAGCGACGACCAGCCCAGATTTCTGCGTTTTCTGGCAAATAGCTAAAGCCGCCCAAGCGCATAAAGGCTTCTTTGATTTCAAAGCTACCTTCGCCATCGTTGTTGCTGTCTTCGCTGCCTGTGGAAGAATAGAAGCTGGAGTCACCATTACCGTACTCAGCACGCACACCCAGCTGCGACCACACACCATTCTGGAAAGTGGTGTTTTTGCTGACGTTGAATTCAACCTGGTTAGCATTCTTGCCAGTTGTACCTGCTACATTGTAGTCAGGTTTGCCATATTCATTACCGGTAGATGTACCGTTTTCATTCACCCGCCAGCCAGCACGGATATAACCGTTTACCTGCCAGCCATCGGTCAGGATATCAGTCGGCTTCAGATTCAGAGTTTCAGTGGTGGTTTCACTGGCCATTGCCGTACCGGAAAGCAGTACGGCAGCGATAGCACCAGCCAGTGGCAGAAGTCTTGCTTTGGTCACAACCAAATTCCTTCAAATGTGTTGTCGTGTGTTCGCCATCTTGCATGCTGCAGTCCCCCCTGAAACGAAATAAATCGTCCAGACTCTGTCAGCAGGCATTACAACGTGTTGACGTTTTTTTGGCTGTGAAATTCTTTGGCATTTGTGGGGTGAAGAGCAATATGAAAAGGTTTTTAGAAGAACTTGGCTAAATATTGATCTGTGTCTTTTTGTGAACACTGTAAACAAAATATATTACCAAGGTTGGTGATATTTCGAATCAATGTCAGTTATTTGATATAGGGATAAATCCCTTGGGGAAGGAATCAAGTGTCTGGGCAATCAACCATTCTCCAGGTGGCGGCGCTGGCAGGATTATCCATTGCAACCGTCAGTCGGGTGCTCAATGGCGGAAAATACGTTTCAGACAGTACCCGCAAGAAGGTATTGGACGCGGCCCATGAGCTTAACTATCAACCCAATTATATGGCCCGGCAGTTGCACGGGCAGAATGCCTTTGTAGTGGGGGTTGTGCTGGGGCTGGATCTGGGAACCATATCGCCGTTTGCATTAAAAGTGTATGAAGCGCTGAAGATTGAGCTGGAGCGGCAGGGGTACCGGGTCAAGCGGGTGAAGTTTTCTCCGGAGGGTGAGCTGATGACGTCGGCCAAGGCCTATGTTGGCATTGGGTTGCACCATGAAGATCCCCGCTATCAGAAGGTTCAGGAGCAGGAAGCCCCCTATGTGAGTATTGGTGATGTGCGGGAGGGGCATTTCTGGGTCGCTTCCAATGATGAACAGGGTGGTTTTCTGGCAACCACACACCTGCTCGGGAATGGCTGTCGTACTATTTATTACGTCTGCCTGCACAGTGATCATGCGGTTTCGTGCATGCGTTACCAGGGCTATCGCAGGGCGATGCTGGAAGCAGGGCTTATTCCCTCGGAAGCCATAGAAATTTCAGTGGATACCGGTCTGCCTGCATTAGACAGTTATCGCCGTATACGTGGCTTGCTGGAATCGGGGATTAAGCCCGATGCATTTGTCGCCTTTTCTGACATTGTCGCCACAGGTATTTCCATGGCACTGGCGGATACCGGTAAGCGGGTACCGGATGATGTGCAGGTGGTGGGTTACGATGGCATTGATGATGATCGTTATCATTCACTGACCACTGTACGACAGGATATAGACAGTATTGCCGTTCAGGGGGCTGAGCTGGCGATAGAGGCAATCAAATCCTGTGAGCCTCGTGGGTGCTGGCTGGATGTGTTTGTCCGTAAAGGGCAGACCTCCTGTGTTATGACTTGAGGCTAGTCCATGGTTTCAATGAGTTTGACGGGTTGCCGTTATCATAAGCCTCTGCACTGCGTTCGTCCTGACCCTGTCGAAGGGCGCAAACTCCGGCCCATGATAGATCGTGCCAAACACCCTTCGACTCCGCTCAGGATGAACGGAGATGGTGTACGGTTTCAATGCGATTGATGGGTTCCTTTATTGACTTCCAGACTCCGTTCGTCTTGAGCGGAGTCGAAAGGCGTAAACTCCATACCCTGCATATTGTGCCAATCACCCTTCGACTCCGCTCAGGGTGAACGGAGATTGTACACATCAAACTCATCGAAATAATGTACTAAAGCAGCTAAGCGTTGTTACCCATATCGTTCGTCCTGAACGGAGATTGCACACATCAAACATATTGAAATGGTGTGCTAGCCCGTCATTTTCCTGAAAATGCACAAAATAGGTTGATTTGTATCAAATACTCACGGATTACCCCAGAAAGTAGGCATTCTGTAAACGTTTTACGATTTCTTTCAGATACCAATTCATTGATGATAACGCCCGCTTTTCAGGTCTCTTGTCTCGACAGTGCGAATTTGAATGCTAGTGTTCACTCCGATCTAAACGACAACAGGCTGAAAATTTCAATGATCACCCTGAGGGCTTCAGGGAAATACAGAAGTAGGTAGAGAGATGATGAAAAAAACGGTTGCCGCAGCGATTGCTTCTGCGCTGGCTATCTCCATGGGGGCCAACACAGCCATGGCATTCTCTGACGACGAGCTGGTTGTGTGGATTGGTGGTGACAAAGCCTATAACGGTATGGAAGTTGTAGGTAAGCGTTTTGAAGAAGAGCTGGGCGTTAAGGTAAAGGTTGAGATTCCCGAGAATCTGACCGACCGTTTCCAGCAGGCTGCTGCTACCGGCAAAGGTCCGGATATTGTGATGTGGGCACACGATCGTTTCGGTGAGTGGGCTGAATCCGGTCTGCTGGCACCTGTTAAGCCTTCTGACAGTGTCAAGGCGGATATCGAAGCCAAAGGCTGGCAGGCCACGTCTCACAATGGCAACGTTTACGGCTATCCGGTAGCCATGGAAGCCATCGGCTTGATTTACAACAAGGACATCATCAAAACGGCACCTGCCTCTTATGAAGAGATGTTCGCACTGAAAAAAGAGCTGGATAAGAAAGATATCACCACCATTATGTGGGACCAGGTTCAGCCTTACTTCACTACGCCGATGCTGGCCTCCAACGGTGGTTATGTCTTCAGGGAAGTACCTGCTGGCTATGACGTTTCTGATATCGGTGTAAACAGCGCCGGTGCCATCAAAGGTGGCAAGATGCTGGCGAAAATCATCGACGAGGGCGTGATGCCACGGGGTGTTGACTACGGTGTGATGGAAGCCAGCTTCAACAAGGGTGAAGTGGCGATGATGATCTCCGGTCCATGGGCCTGGGCCAACCTGGAAAAGAGCAAGATCAACTACGGTGTTGCGCCACTGCCTTCTATCGACGGTAGTCCATCCCGTGCGTTTGTTGGCGTCTGGGCCGCTGCTCTGAACAACGCTTCGCCAAACCAGGGTTTGGCTAAAGAGTTTATCGAGAACTATGTCCTCACCGAAGAAGGCCTGACCACGCTGAACAACGACAAGCCACTGGGTGCCGTTGCTCACAAGGCGTACATGAAGAAGCTGGCGGCGGACCCACGCATCGAAGCCACTTACCAGAACGTCATGAATGGTCTGCTGATGCCTAACGTTCCGGAAATGGGCAAGTTCTGGTCGGCTACCCAGACTGCCCTGACCAATATCACCACCGGTCAGGAAACCGTTGAAGTGGCACTGAACAACGCTGCCAAGCTGATTGCCAACTAAACACTGCGCAACGGGGTGTAGCGCAGGCTTACATTGACGTGACCCGTTACATCTGCCGATCGTCGTTTTGACGATCGGCTCAAAACCCTCCCGGAGAGACAAACACCATGACCATTCCCGCCAATGTCAGATCATTGTTGTCTGGCAACGGGCCAAAGTGGGCGCTCGTTGCCCTGATTGATCTAGCCCTGCTTTACGTCATTGCCCTGCTCTATTTCCAGGGTGAAGTGCTTTTCCCATTAACCCTGCTGGTTCTGGGCAGCCTGGGCACATGGATTTTTACCAGCAAGCGTGGTTACAGCTATCGCTACGTGTACCCATGTTTGCTGGGCATTATGATGTTTATCGTTTTTCCGCTGGTGTACACCTTTAGTATTTCGTTCACCAATTACGGCTCTGCCAATATTCTGAGTCTTGAGCGGGTCAAAGAGATTCACCTGAACAAGCAGGTAAAGAACGGCGAACACACCTACACACTGGCGCTTTTTCAGCAAAACGATCAGTTTCAGTTACAGCTGACTGATAAAAACGACAAAGATAGTATTTATACCTCCGACGCTTTCGTACTGAATGGTGATCCGGTAGAGGTTAATGCTCGCTCTGGAGCTGATGCAGAGGGTGACAAACTGTCCATGCGGGAGGTGGTCCGGCAGCGCTCGGCGCTGGGATCAGTGGCTGTTACTCTGGCAGACGATACTCGCCTGGTGATGTCGTCCCTGCGTGAGTTTTCTGCGATGGCACCGCAGTATCGGGAGGAGAAAAACGACAGTCTGGTTGAGATTAAGACCGGTAAAGTCATACGCCCGGATATGACCACGGGGTTCTATGTGACCGACAGTGGTGAGCGGGTTGCCCCCGGTTTCTCTGTGTATGTGGGTGGAGAAAACTACGAACGTCTGGTTAATGACAAAGGTATTCGTGAGCCGTTTTTCAAGATTTTTGTCTGGACCGTTGTCTTTTCTGCGGGCAGTGTTCTGTTCTGTCTGGTGATTGGTCTGTTGCTGGCTAACCTGATGCAGTGGGAACCACTGAAAGAGCGGGCGATTTACCGGGTGCTGCTGATCCTTCCTTATGCCGTGCCAGCGTTTATTTCCATTCTGATTTTCAAGGGCTTGTTTAACCAGAACTTCGGTGAGATCAATATGATCCTGGAAGGGCTGTTTGGCATCAGTCCTGAGTGGATGACCGATCCGACTTTTGCCAGAACCATGATTCTGATCGTCAACACCTGGCTGGGTTACCCCTATATGATGATCGTCTGTATGGGTCTGCTGAAAGCGATTCCGGACGATCTCTATGAAGCGTCTGCCATTGATGGTGCCAACCCGATCCATAACCTGTTGTATATAACACTGCCCAATATTGCCAAACCGCTGGCACCGATTCTGATTGCCAGCTTTGCCTTTAACTTCAATAACTTCGTGCTGATTGACCTGTTGACAGCGGGCGGCCCGATGATGGCCGGAACGACAACGGAAGCAGGCTTCACGGATTTGCTGGTGAACTTCACCTTCCGTACGGCATTTGTCGCGGGTCAGGACTTTGGTCTGGCGTCTGCTATTGCCACGATGATCTTCCTGATCGTCGGATTTATCTCCTGGGTTAACCTCAGGGCCACCCGCAGTTCACAGGAGTATTGATCATGGCGATGGTACAACCACGAAACCTGCACTATCGGGTATGGGCAGCCCGGATCGTGATGATTCTGCTGCTTTGTCTGGTGATGTTTCCATTTTTGATGATTATTTCGGTGTCATTCCGGACCGGTAACTTCGCGACCGGCAGTTTGATTCCGGATAATCCCAGCCTGGAACACTGGGCAATGGTGTTGGGTTTTGAGTACACCACTGCCGATGGCACGGTGATTAAGCCCACTTTCCCGGTACTGACCTGGCTGTGGAACTCCCTGAAAGTGAGCTTTACCACCTCGGCGCTGATCCTGATGCTGTCCACCACCGGTGCTTATGCGTTTGCCCGGTTGCGTTTCCGTTTCAAGAACCACTTGCTTACCAGCATGATGATTCTGCAGATGTTCCCGGCGGTGCTGGCCCTGGTGGCTTTCCATGCCTTCTTTAATAAGTTGGGCGGTGTGGTGCCATGGCTGGGGTTGAATACTCACAGTGCCCTGGTGATGTCCTATCTGGGCGGTATCACCATGCACATCTGGCTGATTAAAGGTTATTTCGAAAGCATTGATGTGGCTCTGGAAGAGTCTGCCTATATCGACGGAGCCACCCCCTGGCAGGCATTCAGGCATATTCTGCTGCCACTGTCTGTACCTATTCTCGCGGTTGTATTTGTACTGTCGTTTATTGGGGTGATTGGTGAGTACCCGATTGCGTCTGTCCTGCTCCAGGGCGTTGAACAGCTGACTCTGGCCGTGGGTATGAAACAGTTCCTCTATGCCCAGAACTACCTCTGGGGTGATTTTGCCGCTGCCGCAATTTTGACCGGCATGCCCATTACTGTCGTCTTCCTGATGGCCCAGCGTTATCTGGTCAATGGTCTGACGGCCGGTGGTGTGAAAGGTTAACGGATTTACTGTTTATAAAGGTTTAGACAAGAGAAAGACAATGGCTGAAGTAAAGCTGACCCAACTGGACAAAAGCTACGACGGTGGCAAGACATTTGTTCTGAAGAACATCAATCTGCACATTGAAGATGGTGAATTTGTCGCCTTCGTTGGCCCTTCCGGTTGCGGTAAGTCCACGTTGTTGCGGATGATCTGTGGCCTGGAAGATATTTCCGGCGGTTTGTTAGAGCTGGACGGTGAGCGATCCAACGATATGCCGCCCAACGAGCGTCGTGTTGGTATGGTGTTCCAGTCTTATGCCCTCTATCCCCATATGACGGTGCGGGAAAATATGGAGTTTGGCCTGAAGCTGGCAAAAGCGGACAAGGCCGAGATCAATCGTCGTGTGGATGAAGCAGCCAGAATTTTGCAGCTGGAAAAGCTGTTGGATCGTAAGCCAAAGGCGATGTCCGGTGGTCAGCGCCAGCGGGTGGCGATTGGGCGCTCCATTGTGCAGGAACCGAGGCTGTTTCTGTTTGATGAGCCGCTGTCCAACCTGGACGTATCCCTGCGGGTACAGATGCGTCAGGAGTTGTCCCGTCTGCATAATAAACTGAAGACAACGGCCATCTATGTAACCCACGATCAGGTAGAGGCCATGACGCTGGCCGATCGTATCGTGGTACTCAGCCCACTGGCAGACGGTGCCGAAAGCAATCTGGAGCAGGTGGGGGCACCGCTGGAACTTTATCACAACCCGTGCAACCTGTTTGTGGCCAGCTTTATCGGTTCACCGAAGATGAATTTCTTCCGTGCCACGATAGTGGAGCCCGGTCAGAAAGAGACTAGAGTTAAGCTGGAGTGTGGTACTGAGTTGCGTGTTTGCAACGACACCCGCAATGCCAAATCTGGTGATAAGGTAACGCTGGGGATTCGGCCACAGGATGTGCTGAATCATGAAGAGGCGGATGGCGCAGAAAACTGCATTACCGGCACTATCGAAACCATTGAGCGCCTGGGTAATGAGTCATTTATCTACCTGAACCATCCGGATATTCACGAAGCGTTTATTGCCCGGGTGGAAGACTCCCTGCGTCGTCAGCCTGGTGCTGAATTCCATGTGGGTGTTCCGGCGGAAAACTGTCATCTGTTTGATGCCAGCGGTGTCGCGTTTTCACGGACCAGGTCACCAGTATTTGACTGATATTGCTGACAGCTGATTGTAAGACCGTTGGAACAATCTGCATTCCATACGACAAATTTTGTGCAATCTCCGGCAACCTCCCAGGTTGCCGGTCTACTTATGAAGAAACTCAATGCTTGACCACCAATTTATCGACAGTCTGGGTGACCTGTGTGGCATGGCCAGTGGCTATAAGGACTGGGATGGTACTCCGGTAGCCATTGACACTGAGAACAAAATTCCCCTGCTGGCTGCCATGGGTTTTGACGTTAGCAGTAATGCGGCGCTGAAACAGGCGATAGCCACTGAACAGTTAAAGTTGTGGCAATCTCCTTTATCACCAGTGACGGTTGTGCATCAGGGACAAAGCTTCTCTTTCGTACTGCGTTGCTCCAAGAGTAAACGTCCATCGTCTGTTGCAGTGCAGATAACTCTGGAAAACGGTGACCAGGTTACCCATCATGCCGATCTGACCACGGCGGTTGTGTCCGAAACCATGAAGCTGGAGCGCAAAGAGTATATTGCCCTTGAGGTTTCAGTACCTGAATACCTGCCACTGGGTTATCACACGATGGCGGTTCAGGGTAAAACGCTCACGGCAGAAGCCGGATTGATTGTGGTACCGGAAGTTTGTTATGAGCCGGAAGCCATGAAACAGGGCACTAAAATCTGGGGTTCCGGTATCCAGCTGTATACCGTTCGCTCTGAGCGTAACTGGGGAATGGGTGATCTGACTGACCTGGGTGCGCTGGCGGCAGGTATGGGTGAGCAGGGGGCTGATTTTGTTGGCCTGAATCCGGTGCATGCCCTGTACCCGTCCAATCCACTGCATTGCTCGCCTTACAGCCCATCGACCCGTCTGTTTGATAATGTGCTGTACATTGATCCTGAACAAGTGGCGGAGTACGCCGACAGTGCGTCAGCCCGGGAGATTGTTGCACACCACCAGGGATTGATTGATCAATTACGCAGCACCGACCTTGTGGAATACGACAAGGTTGCACCATTGAAAATGTCGGTATTGGAACTGTTGTTTAATGAGTTTGCCGAACAGCATCTGGGCAAGGGAACAGACCGGGATCAGGCGTTCACGGCTTTCTGTCAGTCAAGGGGAGCGCGGTTAGATCAGTTTGCCCTGTTTGAAGCGCTGTATGAGCATTTCCGGAAAACCGATATTAATAGCTGGGGATGGCGCTGCTGGCCAGAGGCGTACCAGACGTCAGACAGTAAAGAGGTCAGGGCCTTTGCCAAGACGAATCAGGCACGGATTACGTTCTTTAAATACCTGCAGTGGCAGATGGATGAACAGCTGCACGCAGCCCAGGAAAAAGCCAAAGACGCCGGTATGATGGTTGGCCTCTACCGTGACCTGGCGGTGGGTGTAGACAGCAACGGTGCCGATGTCTGGGCGGATCGTAATTTATTCGTTCTCGAAGCCAGCACCGGTGCGCCGCCCGATGGTTTGGGGCCGATGGGTCAGGACTGGGGTCTGCCACCGTTCAACCCGGTGGTCTTGAAAGAGGAACGTTACCAGCCTTTCGTTGAGCTGATCCGGAACAATATGCGTAACTGCGGTGCGTTGCGTATTGATCATGCCATGGGGCTGTTCCGTCTGTGGTGGTGCCCGAATGGCAGTACGGAAAACAGCGATGACAGAAAAGGCGCCCGTTATGGCTGCTACGTCCACTATCCGCTGCAGGATTTGCTGGGTATTATCAAACTGGAAAGTCATCGCCAACAGTGTCTGGTGTTTGGTGAAGACCTGGGTGTGGTTCCTCAGGAAATCACCGACAGTCTGCCTCCTGCAAGAATGTACGGCAGTGTGATGGGGATCTTCCAGCAGGATAAGGGTCGTTATACGGCACCCGACAAGTACCGTGAAAAAGCCCTGGCGATGCTGGTATGCCATGACACTCCCACCATGAAAGGCTGGTGGGATGGCAAAGACATCGACCTGATGGAATCCCTGGGCTTTTTCTCCGAAGAGCGTGCCGCCGCTGACCACGATGCCCGTGAACAGACCCGTAAGGCAGTACTGAATACCTTGGCTGACCTCGGTGAATTACCAGAAGGCGTTGACCTTCAGGCAAGCACGGCACCGGCATTCAGTCGTACCATCATGGAGAGATTCAGCTATTACCTGGCTTTGTCGGCTTCGCAAATAGCTGGCTTCCAGCTGGAAGATGTCATGATGATTGACTCTCCGGTGAATGTACCTGGCACCTGTAGTGAATATCCAAACTGGCGTCGTCGTCTGCCTCAGAGTATTTCTGCAATGCTGGCCAGCAAAGAGAATCAGCAGTTCTTTGCCAACCTGAGTGGCTGTCGTAAGGCGAAATAGCGTCTGACCATCGGTAACCTGTTGCCGGTCAGCCTCCTGGTGCAAAAAAGTGTTAATACCCGTACACCCCGTTCATCCTGAGCTTGTCGAAGGATGGTGCCACCGTACTTCGACAAGCTCAGCACGAACGGTATTGGTATCAACGCTTAGTTGCACTAGTACATGGTTTCAATGAGTTTGACGTGTACAATCTCCGTTCACCCTGAGCGTCCTTCGGCTCCGCTCAGGATGCACGGACGAAGGGTGCTTGGCACGATCTATCAGAGTCCGTAGTTTCCGCCTTTAGGCCCTATGGGTCCTTCGATGCTTCGTCAAGCTCAGCACTCAGGACGAACGGAGTGCGGAGACACGACAACCCGTCAAACCCACTGAAACCATGTACTATGCCTGAGTCTGTAATCGTTTACAGACTCGCGCTCTGATGAATACCGCTAGAATTGCAGACAATTGATTTATCCCGTTGAGTAGTCCGATGAAAAAAACAGCGCTCTGCCTGGCACTTGGCTTACTGGCTGGCTGTGCAACCCATGATTCTGCGATAGCCCCGACGACTAAAGAGCCTGTGGCTGTTTACCACTCTTTACCGACCCTGAAATATCAACCACTGCGGATATACGACGAAGCCATTCAGCAGACCATTGGGCTGACGCAACAGTCTGCAACGCTGAAAACGACTAACAGCGATTCTGCCGTTATAGGCTGGCAGCTACCCGGATATGGTGCCTACCGGTTCAAAATCAGCAGTCAGATAAAACGTGGGAAATTTGGCCGGGAAGCTTCGGCGTTTATGCCGGAAGTACAACTGCTCGATAAGCATTACCAGGTGGTTAAAACCGTGCCAGTGACGGCTTTGCATTACCAGAAGCCGGGCCTGCTTGGTCAGGAGTATTTTTATCACAGCTTTGTGGTAGACAATCGTGACCCGCTGCTGACGCCAGTCGAATACATTGTCGTTTATATGAGTGACGATGGTCGCAACCATAAGCTTCAGGTTGTCGATATGGAGAAGGAGTATGCAAAGGCCCGGGGCTTTATGCCACCGGCTACCAAGGATGTGCTGGCGACGGCCAGTGATCTTGGGGTGATTACCCTGGAAGCCATGTCACTGACCGAAGCGTATAGCGCCAGTTCTGCGCAAGGGCCTGCTTATACACCGCCGGTTCCTACAGGAAGAGAGGCTGAGGCAGCTGTTGGTTTCGACACTATTGCTTTAAGTAAAGAGTTTCGAGAGACCGTTCTTCAGTTGCTGGCCGATGGCAAGGTTCAGGAGGCTTTGGCGCTGCGGGAGAGTGCGGGTCAGATGCATGCTGATCTGCAGGAGGCATTTTCTGTGCTTTATAGACGTGAATCCGCAGGTAATGCCATTGAAAGCACCGCTTCAGATTCGCAGGCAATCGATAAACGCTTGTCCCATGCTTATCAGCAGCAGTTAATAATGCATTTGCAACAAGGTGAAACCCGGGCTGCCCTGGGGGTGATTGATCAGTCCAGAATGCTGCTCAGCCATATAGATGCGCTGTTCTGAAAGTGATTCGAGCTACCAACTCGTTTTCTTGTTCCCGGGGAGGACTCTGGGAACGAGTTCAAAACAGCAGGCCATTGTCTTCAATCTGGCGTATCAGCATTTCTTATTTCCCAAACTTGTAGAGTGTAATTGGTCATATCGTCTTCCCTGGTACAGCTCAAGACCACCACTTCATGCTCTGACATGGGATTGAAGCATGCTTTTATGATACCGTCTTGCTCGATCTTTCCCTTGAGTGACCAGTGCTTTTGATCGTTGAGCCCCAGGATTCCTACCATGTGAGAGTTGCGAGTCAGTGCATGAAGGCCTGACAAGCTAAAGCCGATGGTGGCTGGGGTGTGCTCCCTGATGAGGGTTTGAATTGACCATGTCCCTGCCTGGCTCTTCTCCCAGATACAAATTGTACCGGTCCCTCTACAGCTGCTATAGCTGTTGGTCAGCAAGTGACTGTCAGACGGGCTGAATCGCGCCTGATACACTGCGCCATCGTGTTTGAGCCTTATTGCTGATTCAAGCCTTGATGCGGAACTCGACTCCGGTGAGAGACGCGGGTTCGGCGACCAGTCAGACCAATTTTCCGGTCTGTGCCATAGCAGCAAATCCTCGCAAGGCATCGGACCACGAATTGCATCAGATATAGCGAACAGGTATTGACCGCTAGAGCTGAATTGCAGCGGAAAGAATGTCGGGAAGATCACCGTCTCTTGCCATTTCCCCGATGGATCCGGGCTGTGAATTGAGACCCGTCCGGGACTGTAGGGTTTGCGATCAATACCCACCAGAAGCTGATCTGCCACTGGGCTGAAGCAGGCATAACTCCAATCCTCTGCTATTAATATTGAATGCTGTGCTGACCAGACTCCACAATCATCCAGAGATAAAATGGTTCTTTTATCCAGCGTGTGCAGTGACAGATACCGCTCCGATGGACTGAACTGAACTGTACCAATAAACCCTTCGGGGGAGAGGCCGGAAACCTTCATTTTCAGCCAATTATTATTATTTTCGTCCATGCACCAGAGGAGTACCTGATCGTCCTCATTACAGGTCACCATATATTTCCCGGAAGGGCTGAATTGGACCTTCTGGATCGGCAAAGTTTCCTTGCCGACTTCCTCCCAACAGCTGTTAGCAGACCGTAAGGTATTCACATAACCCTCACTGCTGCGGGTTAACAGGCGGTTCGTGCAAGCACTGAAATTTGCCGCGGTAATCACCCGGCTGCCGCTGTTATCGGGCCAATTGACGTGCTCTTCTGCCCATTGTCCCCGGTCATCCCTGGTTAGAATTCGGTGGTCATTCAAATAACGGCCATAAAACAACAGATGACGACTGGACTGGCTGAGGCAAAAATCAAGAATAGCTTCGGTCTGATTATATGGTTCATCTGGATCACGCTGGGGGAGAGTGACTTTGTGTCGCGGAACCAGGCGGTAAGCCGGGCATGATTCCATCCTCCTCAGGGTGCCAAGGCATAGTAGTGCGGACATCTGCGGGAGGTCCTTTATTATCCTGTCCCTGAACGATGTCCCTCTGTTGTTGCGTGATGCAGGAATGGCAAATGGATGAGAGTGCCGGGATTTTTTCTGCCACGGGGCTATTTTCCGGTACTGTTCCCGGAAGCGTTGCGGAAGTCGGGCAAAATAAGACAGTTCCTGAATATATTTGTGTTCCTTCACCACTTCCCGGAAAGTCTGGCAGGTTGCATTCACTTGCGGGATGTCATCGAATTCAAGGTGGTCAAAAATCATGACCAAAAGTTCAGGGGGGAGTTCAGTAATCCTTCTTTGCCACAACGGCCGTTTTTGCGGAAATTGTTGCGGGAACTGTGTCTGCGGGCTTGCCTCCGGGAGCGCAATAGCGGAGCTGGGGGGTGTCGTTTTAGCTGGCTCATTTACAGGCCAGTCCGGTGCAATCGAAGTGCCGACAGTCCCTGGAAACAGAGGGTCGCTCATTGACTTACTCCATTCTTAACGATTTATTACCGGCACTGCGCGAACCTTCACTACCGATTCATGATGTTAATGGACAGCCCTGAGGGCAGGAAGTTCCAGGGCAGAAACTGGTTGTTTCACATTGTGCAGGCTCCGGTATCTCATCGTTCCCACGTTCTGCGATACCGGATTTGCCAACTGTGAAACAAACTCTTATTGCGCGGAATCGTGGTGGTTTAATCAGGATTTTGTCTTTATGGTGAGGTTTGGTATGCATTCCCACGGAGGACCGTGGGAACGAGTTCAAAACAGCAGGCCATTGTCTTCAATCCGGCGTATCAGCGTCTCTTATTTCCCAAACTTGTAGAGTGAAATTGGTCATATCGCCTCCATCGGTACGGCTCAAGACCACCACTTCATGCTCTGACATGGGATTGAAGCATGCTTTTATGATAGCGTTTTGCTCGATCTTCCCCTTGAGTGACCAGTGCTTTTGATCGTTGAGCCCCAGGATTACTAACATGTGAGAGTTGCGAGTCAGTGCATGAAGGCCTGACAGGCTAAAGCCGGTGATGACTGGGGTGTACTCTCTGATGATGGTTTGAATTGACCATGTCTCTGCCTGACTCTTCTCCCAGATACAGATTGTGCCGCACCCACTATAGCTGGTGGTCAGCAAGTGACTGTCAGACGGGCTGAATCGCGCCTTATACAATCCGCCATCGTGTTTGAGCCTTATTGCTGATTCAAGCCTTGACGCGGAACTCAACTCCGGCGAGAGACGCGGGTTCAGCGACCAGTCAGACCAATTTTCCGGTCTGTGCCATAGCAGCAAATCCTCACAAGGCATCGGACCACGAATTGCATCAGATATAGCGAACAGGTATTTACCGCTAGGGCTGAATTGAAGCGGAAAGAATGTCGGGAAGATCACCGTCTCTTGCCATTTCCCCGATGGATCCGGGCTGTGAATGGCAACCCGTCCGGGACTGTAGGGATTGCGATCAATACCCACCAGAAGCTGATCTGCCACTGGGCTGAAGCGGGCATAACCCCAACCCTCTGCTATCAATATTGAATGCTGTGCTGACCAGACTCCACAATCATCCAGAGATAAAATGGTTCTTTTATCCAGCGTGTGCAGTGACAGATACCGCTCCGATGGACTGAACTGAACTTTACCAATAAACCCTTCGTGGGAGAGGCCGGAAACCTTCATTTTCAGCCAATCATTATTATTTTCGTCCATGCACCAGAGGAGTACCTGATTGTCCTCATTGCAGGTCACCATATATTTCCCGGAAGGGCTGAACTGGACCTTCTGGTTCGGCAAAATTTTCTTGCCGACTTCTTCCCAACCGCTGTTAGCAGACCGTAAGGTATTCACATAACCTTCACGGCTGCGGGTTAACAGGCGGTTCGTGCAAGCACTGAAATTTGCCGCGGTAATCACCCGGCTGCCGCTGTTATCGGGCCAATTGACGTGCTCTTCTGCCCATTGTCCCCGGTCATCCCTGGTCAGAATTCGGTGGTCATTCAAACAGTGGCCATAAAACAACAGATGACGGCTGGACTGGCTGAGGCAAAAATCAAGAATGGCTTCGGTCTGATTATATGGATCACCTGGATCACCTGGATCACGCTGGGGGAGAGTGACTTTGTGTCGCGGAACCAGGCGGTAAGCCGGGCATGATTCCATCCTCCCCAGGGTGCCAAGGCATAGTAGTGCGGACATCTGCGGGAGGTTCTTTATTATCCTGTCCCTGAACGATGTCCCTCTGTTGTTGCGTGATGCAGGAATGGTAAATGGATGAGAGTGCCGGGATTTTTTCTGCCACGGGGCTATTTTCCGGTACTGTTCCCGGAAGCGTTGCGGAAGTCGGGCAAAATAAGACAGTTCCTGAATATATTTGTACTCTTTCACCACTTCCCGGAAAGTCTGGCAGGTTGCATTAACTTGCGGGATGTCATCGAATTCAAGGTGGTCAAAAATCATGACCAAAAGTTCGGGGGGGAGTTCAGTAATCCTTCTTTGCCACAACGGCTGTTGTTGCGGAAATTGTTGCGGGAACTGTGTCTGCGGGCTTGCCTCCAGGAGCGCAATAGCGGAGCTGGGGGGTGTCGTTTTAGCTGGCTCATTTACAGGCCAATCCGGTGCAATCGAAGCGCCGACAGTCCCTGGAAACAGAGGGTCGCTCATTGACTTACTCCATTCTTAATGAGTTATTACCGGCACTGCGCGAACCTTCACTACCGATTCATGATGTTAATGGACAGCCCTGAGGGCAGGAAGTTCCAGTGCAGAAACAGGTTGTTCCACATTGTGCAGGCTCCGGTATCTCATCGTTCCCACGTTCTGCGATACCGGATTTGCCAACTGTGAAACAAACTCTTATTGCGCGGAATCGTGGTGGTTTAATCGGGATTTTGTCTTTATGGTGAGGTTTGGTATGCATTCCCACGGAGGACCGTGGGAACGAGTTCGAAACAGCAGACCATTGTCTTCAATCCGGCGCATCAGCATCTCTTATTTCCCAAACTTGTAGAGTGAAATTGGTCATATCGCCTTCCCCGGTATAGCTCAAGACCACCACTTCATGCTCTGACATGGGATTGAAGCGTGCATTGATGATACCGTCTTGCTCGATCTTCCCCTTGAGTGACCAGTACTTTTGATCGTTGAGCCCCAGGATTCCTACCATGTGAGAGGTGTGAATCAGCGCATGAAGGCCCGACAGGCTAAAGCCGGTGATGATTGGGGAGTTCTTCCTGGTGATGGTTTGAATTGACCATGTCCCTGCCTGGTTCTTCTCCC
Organism: Endozoicomonas sp. ALC013; assembly: GCF_049310205.1. NCBI lineage: Bacteria > Pseudomonadati > Pseudomonadota > Gammaproteobacteria > Oceanospirillales > Endozoicomonadaceae > Endozoicomonas > Endozoicomonas sp. ALC013. The sequence continues at coordinate 45,489 of NZ_JBLYNS010000014.1, forward strand.
AGATACAGATTGTGCCGACCCCACCAATATAGCTGGTGGTCAGCAAGTGACTGTCAGACGGGCTGAATACTGCCTGATGCACTGCGCCATCATGTTTGAGCCTTATGGCTGATTCAAGCCTTGACGCGGAACTCAACTCCGGTGAAAGACACTGGTTCAGCGACCAGTCAGACCAATTTTCCGGTCTGTGCCATAGCAGCAAATCCTCGCAAGGCGTCGGACCACCAATTTTATCAGATATAGCGAACAGGTATTTACCGGTAGAGCTGAATTGCAGCGGAAAGTATGTCGGGAAGATCACCGTCTCTTGCCATTTCCCCGATGGATCCGGGCTGTGAATGGCAACCCGTCCGGGATTGTAGGGTTTGTAGGGTTTGCGATCAATACACACCAGAAGCTGATCTGCCACTGGGCTGAAGCGGTCATAACTCCAACCGAAACCCTCTGCTATAAATAATATTGAATGCTGTGCTGACCAGACTCCACAATCATCCAGAGATAAAATGGTTCTTTTATCCTGCGTGTGCAGTGACAGATACCGCTCCGATGGACTGAACTGAACTTCACCAATCAACCTTTCGGGGGAGAGGCCGGAAACCTTCATTTTCAGCCAATTATTATTATTTTTGTTCATGCGCCAGAGGCGTACCTTATGGTCCTCATTACAGGTCACCATATATTTCCCGGAAGGGCTGAATTGGACCTTCTGGTTCGGCAAAATTTTCTTGCCGACTTCTTCCCAACCGCTGTTAGCAGTCCGTAAGGTATTCACATAACCCTCACGGCTGCGGGTTAACAAGCGATTCGTGCAAGCACTGAAATTTGCCGCGGTAATCACCCGGCTGCCGCTGTTACCGGACCAATTGACGTGCTCTTCTGCCCATTGTCCCCGGTCATCCCTGGTCAGAATTCGGGAGTCATGCAAAAAACGGCCATAAAACAACAGATGACGACTGGACTGGCTGAGGCAAAAATCAATCCTGGCTTCGATCCGGCTATATCGTTCACTTGGATTACGCTGCGGGAGAGTGACTTTGTGTCGCGGCACCAGGCGGTAAGCCGGGCATGATTCCATCCTCCGCAAGGTGTCAAGGCATAGTAGTGCGGACATCTGCGGGAGGTTCTTTATTATCCTGTCCCTGAACGATATCCCTCTGTTGTTGCGTGATGCTGGAGTGGCAAATGGATGAAAGCACCAGGATTTTTTCTGCTCAAGGGCATGTTGCTGGAACTGTTCCCGGAAACATCGGGGAAGCCGGGCAAAATAAGACAGTTCCTGAATATATTTGTATTGTGTGACCACATCCCGAAATGCAAGACAGGTTGCGTTTACCTGCCGGATATCATCGAATTCAAGGTGGTCAAAAATCGTGGCCAACAGTTCGCGAGGGAGTTCAGTAATCTTTCTTTGCCACAGCGGCTTTTGCGGAAACTGTGTCTGCGGGCTTGCCTCCGGGAGCGCGATAGCGGAGCTGGGGGGTGTCGTTTTAGCAGGCTCATTTGCAGGCCAATCCGGTGCAATCGAAGCGCCAACAGGCCCTGGAGCCAGAGGGTCGCTCATTGACTTACTCCATTCTTAATGAGTTATTACCGGCACTGCGCGAACCTTCACTACCGATCCATGATGTGAATGGACAGCCCTGCGGGCAGGAAGTTCCAGGGCAGAAACTGGTTGTTTCACATTGTGCAGGCTCCGGTATCTCATCGTTCCCACGTTCTGCGATACCGGATTTGCCAACTGTGAAACAAACTCTTATTGCGCGAAATCGTGGTGGTTTAATCGGGATTTTGTATTTAAGGTGAGGTTTGGTATGCATTCCCACGGAGGACCGTGGGAACGGTGTGCCGCAGCACACCAATGGAGTCTGAAGGATAATTCTCCTGACGTGTCGAAGCTGTAGGAAAGATGGCGGTAGGCCCGCCGAAGTCGGCTGTCGGAAGCAGGCTTCAAACCACCTCAAGCGGCTGTCATTAAGAGTGGTGGTCGTGAGCGTTGGGGAAAAGGCGAACAATGAGTCGTCAGGTATGGTACAGAGAGATGAGTAAACCCGAATCTTCGTTGAAGCGTTCGAAAGGTCCATTGTTGACATCAAAAGCTGGGGCTCGTTCCTCTCCAGTGATCAGCTTGCAGGTTAATTCCGAATGCTGTGCAGGCGGTGTCCGGGGTATAGATTGAACTTTTTATTTTCCTAACTGTCCAATTGGAGATTAAGTGCAAAAAAAATCTCATTTACAGGAGTAAATTATGCTTACCGGAAGTATTAATAACAATGGCCATCAATACCATTACCAACAAGTAAACCCTGAAGACCCATTTCAAGCCATAAGAATTACATGCTTTTTCAATATAAAAGGAGTAGGCAAAGTAGAACTGAAAGCACAAGATATAAAAATGAACGAACCAGGAGAATATTATCGTCTTTGCTTTCATGCTGCCCATGGCATTTACTCTGATTTGAAAAATAAAGGTAAACAGCTTAACAAAAATCCCTTTGGTAGATTGGATCAATTTCAATTTTTTAGTGAACACGCTGATTTCATTTATAACAAGGTTGTCAAAAAAGCATATCTCCACGAAGCGTTATTATTGCCAGGCTTATCTCCAAAAATGTCTCCCAATGGTGATCATTAGGCTGAACCAGGTTTAGCCTCAACTCCGGACTTGAAAGACGATCAACTGGAATTGTAAAACCTGGCCACTATCCAGCTATCACTGCGACTCTGTCTGTAACCGAAACTGGATTAAGGCTCCAAAATCATTGTTGCTCATTCTATAAGCCTGTCTGGCTGTATCCAGGGCGTCCAAGGCATGACTCTGTACTGGGCTTTCCTATGGAACTGTGGGAACCAGTCGTGCGGATGTTAAGGGAGACTCCCAAGTGGGGGACCTGCAAGGGCTTGAGTACCGATGCTGCGCACTGGGGCGGAGCCGTTCGTACGATTACATGGACGTAATCGGTAGACAATGCAGGAGCATATTGTCGAGTAGTGTTGAAGCTTCTGTAATGGGAGTGGAGCGAAGGGGCGGCGTCAGAGAGGTTCACGTACCGTTTTACGAGGGGCTGGCGGGGAAGTTCCGTCGGTCTACTCACCAGTTCGAAACAGCAGGCCATTGTCTTCAATCCGGCGTATCAGCATCTCTTATTTCCCAAACTTGTAGAGTGAAATTTGTTATATTGCCTTCCCTGGAATGGCTCAAGACCGCCACTTCATGCTCTGACATGGGATTGAAGCATGCTGTCATGATATCGTCTTGCTCGATCTTCCCCTTGAGTGACCAGTGTTTTTGATCGTTGCGCCCCAGGATTCCTACCATGTGACGGTTGCAAGTCAGCGCATGAAGGCCTGACAGGCTAAAGAGGGTGATGGCTGGGGTATACTCCCTGGTGATGATTTGTTTTGACCATGTCCCTGCCTGGCTCTCCTCCCAGATACAGATTGTGCTGTCCGCATCATAGCTGGTGGTCAGCACGTGACTGTCAGACGGGCTGAATAGTGTCTGATACACTGCGAAATCATGCTTGAGCCTTATGGCTGATTCAAGCCTTGACGCGGAATTCAACTCCGGCGAGAGACACGGGTTCAGCGACCAGTCAGACCAATTTTCCGGTCTGTGCCATAGCAGCAAATCCTGGCAAGGCGTCGGACCACCAATGGTATTAGATTTAGCGAACAGGTATTTACCGGTAGAGCTGAATTGAAGCGGAAAGAATGTCGGGAATATCACCGTCTCTTGCCATTTCCCCGATGGATCCGGGCTGTGAATTGCGACCCGTCCGGGACTCAAGGGGTTGTGTTCAATACATACCAGAAGCTGATCTTCCACTGGGTTGAAGCAGGCATAACCGCTATATTCACTTATTAATATTGAATGCTGGGCTGACCAGACTCCACAATCATCCAGAGATAAAATGGTCCTTTTATCCAGCGTGTGCAGTAACAGATACCGCTCCGATGGACTGAACTGAACTTGACCAATCAACGCTCTGGGGGAGAGGCCGGAAACCTCCATTTTCAGCCAATCATTATTATTTTCGTCCATGCACCAGACGAGTACCTGATTGTCCTCATCACAGGTCACCATATATTTCCCGGAAGGGCTGAATTGGACAGTCTGATTCGGCAAAGTTTCCTTGCCGACTTCCTCCCAACAGCTGTTAGCAGACCGTAAGGTATTAACGTAACCCTCACTGCTGCGGGTTAACAGGCGATTTGCGCAAGCACTGAAATTTGCCTTGGTAATCACCCGACTGCCGCTGTTATCGGACCAATTGACGTGCTCTTCTGCCCATTGCCCCTGGTCATCCCTGGCCAGAATTCGGGAGCCATTCAAAAAACGGCCATAGAACAACAGATGACGACTGGACTGGCTTAAGCAAAAATCAACAATAGCTTCGGTCTGTTTATATGGTTCACCCGCTTCACGCAGCGGGAGAGTGACTTTGTGTCGCGGAACCAGGCGGTAAGCCGGGCATGATTCCATCCTCCGCAAGGTGTCAAGGCTTAGTAGTGCGGACATCTGAGGGAGGCTCTTTATTATCCTGTTCCTGAACGATATCCCTCTATCAGGTGATGCTGGAGTGGCAAATGGATGAAAGCACCAGGATTTTTTCTGCCACGGGGCTGTTTGCCGGTATTGTTCCCGGAAGGATTGCGGAAGTCGGGCAAAATAAGACAGTTCCTGAATATAATTGTATTCTTTCACCACTTCCCGGAAAGCCTGGCAGGTTGCATTAACTTGCGGGATGTCATCGAATTCAAGGTGGTCAAAAATCATGACCAAAAGTTCGGGGGGGAGTTCAGTAATCCTTCTTTGCCACAACGGCTGTTTTTGCGGAAATTGTTGCGGAAACTGTGTCTGCGGGCTTGCCTCCGGGAGCGCGGTAGCGGAGCTGGAGGGTGTCGTTTCAGCAGGCTCACTGGCAGGCCAATCCGGTGCAATTGAAGCACCGACAGCCCCTGGAAACAGAGGGTCGCTCATTGACATGCTCCATTCTTAATGAGTTATGTACCAGAACCTTCATAACCATGGATTTATGGTGATATTGGACAGACCTGAGGGCAGGAAGTTTCCGGACAGAAACAGTTTGTTTGACATCTTGCAGGCTCCGCTATCTCCTCATTTCTACGCTCTGCGTGGTAGTGCATACCGGATTTGCCTTCAATCCGGCGTACCAGCATCTCTTATTTCCCAGACTTGTAAACTGATATTGGTAACGTCGCCATTCTTAGTTTGGCTCAGGACCACCACCTCATACTCTGATAGCGGATTGAAGTAGGCTTGCAGAATACCGTCTTGCTTGATAACCCCTTTGAGTGACCAGTGCTGTTGACCGTTGCGCCCCAGGATTCCTACCATTGAAGAGTTACAAGTCAGCGCATGAATGCCAGACAGGCTAAAGCAGGGGGTGGTGGTCGGGGCGCACTCCCTGGTGGTGGTTTGAATTGACCATTCTCCTGCCTGGTTCTTCCCCCAGATATGGACTGTATCTGGCCTGCAGCAGACCAGTAAGTGGCTGTCAGACGGATTGAACAGCACCGTATCCACACGGGAGTCATGTTTGAGCATGATAGCTGAGTCAAGCCTCGCTCTTGATGCTTCATCCAACTGAGGAAAACGACAGTGGTCAAGAGACCAGTCAGATAATTTTTCCGGTCTGCGCCATAGCAACGCATGACGGCCACTGGTGCTGCATTCACTGAATACGTATTTACCGGCAGGGCTGAAGCGAAGCGGATACAAGTATGGGAAGATTATTGTCTCCTCCCATTTCCCCGATGGTTCCGGGCTGTAAATTGAGACCCGCCCGCATTTGACAGGAAGTTCGCTAATACCCATCAGAAGCTGATCCGCCACTTGGCTGAAGTGGGAAAAAGCAACAATACCTTTGCTTAATAAATTTAACGGCTGTACTGACCAGGTTTCGGGACCATCCAGCGATAACATAGCCATTTGCCCACCCTCTCCCTGTGGAGCCGACCAGCGCAACATCAAATGCTGCTCCGATGGACTGAACCGGACGTCATCAGCGAATACTCCGGTGGGTAGGCCACGAATCTTCATTTTCAGCCACTTGTTATTTTCACCCATGCGCCAGGTGATCACATGATTGTACCTGCCGTAGGTCACCATATATTTCCCTGAAAGGCTGAATTCGACAGTCTGATCCGGCAACGTTACCATGCTGGCATCGTTCCAGCAGCGGTGTGCAGGTAGCCAGGTATTAATGTTGCCCTCAGCGCTCCGGGTTAACAGGTGATTTGTGCAAGCACTGAAGCTTGCCCTGGTAATCACCCGACTGCCGCTGTTATCGGACCAATTGAGGTGCTCTTCTGCCCATTGCCCCTGGTCATCCCTGGCCAGAATTCGGGAGCCATTCAAACAACGGCCATAAAACAGCAGATGACGACCGGACGGGCTGAAGCAAACATCATAAACGGGATCGGGATGAAGCTCTTGACACCTTGCTTCAGACAGAGGCAGAGTGACTTTGCGTTGCGGAACCAGACGGTAAGCCGGACATCTTTCCATCCTCTCCAGGGTTTCAAGGCATAGTATTGCGGACATCTGCGGGAGGTTCTTTATTATCCTGTCCCTGAACGATATCCCTCTGTTGTTGCGTGATGCCGGAGTGGCAAATGGATGAAAGCACCGGGATTTTTTCTGCCCAAAGACTTGTTGCTGGAACTGTTCCCGGAAACATCGGGGAAGTCGGGCAAAATAAGACAGTTCCTGAATATAATTGTATTCTTTCACCACTTCCCGGAAAGCCAGGCAGGTTGCATTAACTTGCCGGATGTCATCGAATTCAAGGTGGTCAAAAATTATGGCCAAAAGTTCGGGAGGGAGTTCAGTAATCCTTCTTTGCCACAACGGCTGTTGTTGCGGAAACTGTGTCTGCGGACTTGCCTCCGGGAGTGCGATAGCGCGTGGGGAGCCGGGGAGGGGCGTTTTAGCAGGCTCATTTGCAGGCCAATCCGGTGCAATCGAAGCGCCGACAGCCCCTGGAAACAGAGGGTCGCTCATTGACTTACTACATTCTTAATGAGTTATTACCGGCATTACTGGTAGTACATGGTTTCAATGAGTTTGACGGGTTGTCATGCCTCCGCACTCCGTTCGTCCTGAGCCTGTCGAAGGGCGGAAGCTCCGGACTCTGATAGATCGTGCCAAGCACCCTTCGACTCCGCTCAGGGTGAACGGGGATTGTACACGTCAAGCTCATTGAAACCATGTACTATAAACCTTCATAACCAAGGATTTATGGTGATATTGGACAGACCTGAGGGCAGGAAGTTTCCGGACAGAAACAGGTTGTTCGACATCCAGCAGGCTCCGGTATCTCGTCATTTCCACGCTCTGCGTGGTAATGCATACCGCATTTGTCTTCAATCCGGCGTACCTGCATCTCTTATTTCCCAGACTTGTAAATGGATATTGGTAACGTCGCCATTCTGAGTTTGGCTCAGGACCATCACCTCATGCTCTGATAGTGGATTGAAGTAGGCTTCCAGAATACCGTCTTGCTTGATATCCCCTTTGAGTGACCAGTGCTGTTGACCGCTGCGCCCGAGGATTCCTACCATTGAAGGGTTCCAGGTCAGCACATGAAGGCCGGACGGGCTAAACCAGGGTACGGTGATTGGGGCACATTCTTCGGTGATGGTTTCAATTGCCCATTGTCCAGTCTGGCTCTTTCCCCAGATGTAGACTGTACCCGACTCGCAGCTGACCACTAAGTGGTTGTCAGACGGACTGAACCGCGCCACTTTCACCAGAGAATTGTGTCTGAGCGTTATTTCTGAATCAAGAATCGCTCTTGATACGGCATCCGGCTGCAGCAAGCGACCGTCGTCCAGCGACCCGGCAGACAAATTTTCCGGTATGCGCCATAGCTGCACATCACGGTCTCTGACCCTGTCTTGCAGCATATCTTGCAGCATGCCAAGGCCCACGAAGCCCGTGAATGAGGCCTTATTGAACAGATATTGACCGGTAGAACTCAAGAAAACCGGACAAAAGTATGGGAAGATCATCGTCTCTTCCCATTTCCCCGATGGTTCCAGGCTGTATATTGAGACCCGCCCGGGAATGCCATAATGATTTTCAAAACCCACCAGAAACTGATCCGCGACCGGGCTAAATTGGGCATGAGTAACATAATCATCTTTACATTTTTCCAACCTCTGTGATTTCCAGACTTTAGCACTACAATCATTCAGAGATAGCACCGTTATTTCACTCGCACAAAATGGTAGATGCGACCAGAGGAGTGCCAAATATCGCTCCGATGGACTGAACAGGGCGTGTTTAATCAACTCTCCGGAGAGGCCGTTAACCTTCACTTTCCGCCATTGATTATTGTTGTCCATGCGACAGACGATGAAAGGTTCGTGCTTGTAGGCCGCCATATATTTCCCCGAGGGGCTGAACACGACCGCATGACCTGACAACTTTAGCGTGTCGTCCTCGTTCCAGCGGTTGTCGGCAGGTTGCAACATATTCGCGCGATTCTTACCGTTCCAGGTAAACAGGCGATTTTCACAAGGACTGAAATTTGCCCCGGAAACCACCCGGGAGCGGCTGTTATCGGACCAATTCAGGTGCTCTTCTGCCCATTGCCCCTGGTCATCCCTGGCCAGAATTCGGGAGTCATTCAAGCAACGGCCATAAAACAACAGATGATGACTGGACCGGCTGAAGCAAACCTCAAGAGCGGCACCGGTCTGTGGCTGTGAATTCCATGCTGCACGCTGAGGGAGCGTAACTTTAAATAGCTTGACCATACGATAAGCCGGACATGATTCCATCCTCCCCAAGGTGTCAAGGCATAATAGTGCGGACATCTGCGGGAGGTTCTTTATTACCCTGTCCCTGAACGATATCCCTCTGTTGTAGCGTGATGCTGGAGTGGCAAATGGATGAAAGCACCGGGATTTTTTCTGCCCAAAGACATGTTGCTGGAACTGTTCCCGGAAACATTGGGGAAGCCGGGCAAAATAAGACAGTTCCTGAATGTATTTGTATTCTGTGACCACGTCCCGAAATGCAAGGCAGGTTGCATTGATACGTCGGATATCATCGAATTCAAGGTAGTCAAAAATCTTGACCAACAGTTCGGGAGGAAGTTCAGTAATCCTCCTTTGCCACAAAGTTTGCCATAAAGGTTGTTTCTGCGAGGGCTGTTTCTGAGGACTTATCTCCGCAAGCGCGATATTGGACGGGGAGTCAGAGGGTGAGGTTTTTGTCGGCAGATGTGCAGGCCAATCCGGTGCCATCGGGACACCGGCGGCACCTGAAGACAAAGGGTCACTCATTGATTTGCCCCATTATTAATGAGTTATTACCGGCACTGCGAGACACATCGCAACCATTGATTCACGGTTTTAATGGACAGGCCAAAGGTCGGGAAGTTCACGGGCAGCCTGATTGTCCTTTGATTAATTAACTCAGATAAACGGCTGGAGCCTGCAGGAGGTGGAACAGCCTGTTTCTGCCCGGAATAATAAGAGTTTTATGGGAGGCTAATTTACGGAGAGATTTGGTATGCATTCCCACGGGGGACCGTGGGAAGAAGGTATCATCAAGCGCTTCCTTTCTAGTCAGGTAGTACTCACCAAGGTTCGACGCCATAGATTTTCCTGCCTGTTTCCGTCAGGTTTTCCCGGTTCACCCGTAATGATTCAATATGAGAACCTGCCGTTTTTCGCAATCCTGCTTCATGATCGTATTGGCCTACGCCACTTTCCAGGGCGTGCACCCTTTTTTCCCTTAGCGCCTCATCGGCAGAGGCGGGGAGAAAGCTGATCATCGCCAGCATACGGTCGCGCCTGTCGTCGGCGCAGTCCGGGTCTGGATTAAATCGTGAGTGGGTCAGGCGAGAATCCCAAACCACCATCTCCCCCTCTTTCAATTGCACAGCCCGGAGTGTCTGCCAACGGTCTTGTACATCCTCGCCCTGATATTCAATCCAGCCCTGTTTTTTATCTGACCACGATTTATATTGCCCGAAGTCATGATGGGAGCCGGGGATAATACCCAGCATGCCGGTGGTTTTATCACAATCCCTGAGCGCCAGTAAGCCTTGAACTGCACTGAAACCGGGCTGGGTATGAGGGTTTTGATCCACATGAAGGGGGAGGAAGCTGTTATGGTCTGTTTCTGGCCGCATATAAATGCATCGGTCAAATACCACCCATAGTTTTTTATTATCCCAAAGGGTTTCAAACAGCTTGACCATGGTTGGGTTCTGCCTCAGCTGGGCCAGGGCATCATCATGGTACAGTTCAAAAAAACCATTGATGCTGGCTCCCGGATGATGCTTGACCTGACGCTGCAACAGGCTGACGGCACTGTTACGATCCGCTTCAGTGGAAACATTCCCGGCAACGATGTAACCATGCTCCACAAAGGCTTCTTTGATGACTTTCGGGTCAGCCCGCTGTCCATCGTAAACTTTATGATCGGTATAACTGATCTCTTTAAAGGTATTGTTACTGCAATTGGGGCGTGCCAGTGGGTTCATTGTTTTTCCTCCTCCTTCAGGGTGTTTTGTTTATGTAGTCTTTGCAGAATCTGATCAGCAATGACTTTCCCTCCGCCATGGGAAAATCGTCGGTCAAGTTCACTCAATGATGACTCGTCGGTATGGGACAATTGCTGGTGAGCAATAGCCATGAGATGGCTGAGTGTTGTGATTGCTCCGGGTTCCGTCGTTAACCTTTCGATAAGATGAGTGATGGATTCCATAACCTCTTCCTGACTTTTGAAGTAGTCAATGGGAGCGGTCCCGGGAAAGATGTCATGCCAGTCAATGCTGGCATCCACCATGTGATTTTGCTTGAGCAGTCTTAACTGCTGGCCCTGGCTGTCATTGGCCGGAGGCAGCCAGATAATTTTTTTCCCCAGGGCGGCCGCCTCAAATATGTTGCCAAGTCCCGGGGTCATCAGGGCCACTGTTGATTGCTGCAAAACATCCTGCACTTGATCAGGTGTCAGTGTCTGGACCTCAAACTGGTCCCCTGTGGCCTCTGCCAGGGTGCGGCTGCCCAGAAATTGGAGCTGGTCGTAGTGACTGCCAAGGGTCTGGTTGATGCAGTTCATGATGATTTTTGCGTAGTTCACCATGATGGAAGAAGTCACCAGGGGATTCATCAGCCCACCGGTATTGACCAGCAACAGACTGGCCGTATTGGTTTGGGGGTGCTTATCCTGAAGGCGCTGCAGGCCGGATACAATGGAAGGTACGACGATGGTTTCCGGCAGTTTGTTTCTGTTTTCCTGTAACCGCTCCTGTACGGTGAGAAAGTTCTGTACCAGATAGAGGTCGGCATGGGTAATGGCTGGAGACACCTCTTTCCAGTACCAGGACAGTGGATCATATACGATGACCTCAAGGCCTGCTTCTTTGGCCCACCCGGCAACCTCCAGATCACAGGCGGTGATAAACAGATCGTATTCACGCAGGTGGCGGAGGTACTTTTCTTTTCGGTCGGTGGCAGAGCCCTGTCCGGTGCAGTCAATGATTCGGTTATAGGGGTACTTGGACTGAATATCGAGGGTGTGCTTTTCGCCGATATAGGCGAGGTGTCTGGCCTGTTTGCGCACGTAAGGAAATATTTCCCCGATGGCAGCAGAAGGGCCAAAACCGAAGGGTTCTGCATTAAACAGTATCTTTTTTTCTGCCCCTGAATCCGTGCTGGAAAATGTGATCTCCTGGCAGGGGGAGGGCTCCTGAACAGGGCGCTGGTTTTCCTGCAGCGTCTGCTCAACGATCTGGATAACCTGGTCTTTGCCATTGCCCCGCAAAAGCACGGTATTATCTTTGCCGATGTTGTCGGAATAAAAAGCCAGGTTGGCAATAAACGTTTTCAGTTTTTCTGCACTCAGCTCCCCCGAGTTTATCCCAAACTGGTTGTCGCCAATCACTTTGGCATTGATCTGCTGTTCATACAGATTTTTCAGGGGTATGGCATAGACGGGCTTGTTCAGGTACATGGCTTCTGACAGCAGTGTGTGTCCTGCGGTGGAGATCACCCCGGTGCAGGCCGCGAGTAATGAAACAAATTGGGCGTCGCCATGGTGATAAAACCGACAACACTCACTATCAGCAGGAAGCAGACACTGTATGGGTAAAAATATATGTACTGTGATGTCGTCTGGTACATTCTCCTGGACGGTCTGTAGCCATTGATCAATAGGCAGAGAGGTCCACGACTGGGCAGTAATGTACATCAGTAACGAGGCCGTTGTGCCATGGCCTTGTTCTTTGGCAGCAATGATTTCCGGACGAATCACCGGTGGCAGCAGGGTTACATTGGCAATATCCCTGCGCTGTTGCTCTTGAATATCAGGTTGAACGTTGAAGAAAGAGATTGCCAAACGCCTGTCGGCACGGGGAAAGAAAAGTGACAGCCGCTCCCGTTCATCCCGAAATGACGTACCCGCCAGATCAGGTATGAAGCTGCCGGTTAAAAACTTGCTTTGCTGGTCGCTGGTGATCAGCGGAGCCTGCTTGCTGTAGGCATACTGGGCGGACACCTGCTCGTAATCACTGATCACCAGATCCGGAGTACCCAGTTTTTGGTTCGCTACTGCCATGGCCCGGAAGTTGATTTGGTTGAAGTTCATGCGGTTGTTTTGTGGCAGCTTACTGGTGGCCTCAAAATCCAGCCCGGTCAGACAGCCAGCAATGTAGGGATTGTTCACCTCACATACGCGAACCCCCGGATACTCCTTCTGATGGTTGTGGAAATACTCCAGCGCCTGCCCATAAGTGAACAGGACGATCTGATGATCTCTGTCCCTGAGGTAATTGAGGCAGGGCAACTGACGGTTCAGATGGCCGTTGCCAATGCCACAGATGCCAATCACTATCTTTTTTTTTTCTCCGTTGGCAGCACCTCCATGGACAGCGTGGGCATGATGGATTGGTAAACGTCCTGCAGTGGACCGCTGATCTGTCGTGTTTGCCGCCCGTCCTCGCGAAGATAATCACTGAGCTTCTGCGCCAGGTAGTCTTTGACCTCGCGAGGAACGGTTCCATCAAGGACGGCATCATAATCACCAATCAGAATATCCTCGCGCTGCTTGTCGAGGAACAGGTTAAACAGCTGATGTCTTGCGCTTTCAGGGGTCAGGGTTTTTTCCATGAAATCGTCGGTTAACTTGACCAGCACAATGTCCCGTATCGGGACTTCCGATTCCGGGTCACTGTAGTAATCCGAAGGCAGCTGAAAATGCGTCCGGTCGCCAACACTGGTGAGGGACTGTTCAGATTTTCCTGCTTCAGCAACTCCGGCACTGACCACGGGCTCCCATTTGGGCATATCATGGTTACGCACCGAAATGGTCTTGGTGCCCGCAACGGCTTTGAGTTGCCCGTCATCGGTAAACCTGACGAGGGTTTTGTCTGCCGAGATGATTTTTCGTTCTGGCAGTTTGAGATGCCGCAGGGCATGCTTCAGTACCAGTGTGGTTTTGCCAGAGCCTGAGGCACCGGCAAGCAGGTAACAGCCCGAGGCATCGCCGATACAGGCCGCATGGACCGGGAACAGTTTTTTTCGTAACCACTCAACCCGACAGGCCCCGTAAAGAAGGTGTGGCAGGGTATCCGGCATGATGTCGTTATCGGGAGCCATAACCTGAACGTATCCTTCACGTTGCACGATGGCCGGGCGGCTGTTGGTCTGGACGTGTTCCACGGTCACCAGGGGCTGGTCACCATTCCCGGGCTGTGGCTTAAATCCGGGCAGGTGGGCTGACAGGTGTTGAATATCCCGCTGGGTCAGTGAAATGTCACCGGTTGAGGTGAAATCGAAACAGTGCTGTTGTCCGATGTGACATTTAACGGAAACCTTGACCTCTGGCGTATTGACTGGATCCTGGCCATGGTCAGTGTTGTCTATGGCTCCTATCCTTGCTGCTTCAGAAGAAGAGCCGGGTAAAACGGGTAGTGAGTTCATTATTTAAGGTTGTAATCATTTTTGCCTTGAGAACTCCCCAGCCAGGCAATAATGACCTGAGCAATGTGGAATTTTCATTGTGCAGGGTGACTGAAAAATCAGATCACAAATTATCAGGACCGACTATGGCGGCCATAAGAATTTGGTTTGATCAATGGCTCTTTTGTTAAGTGGACAGTCGCTGTCCAGTGATTTTTAAGACCATCTAATCAAGAGAAAGTTCATTGT
>NZ_JBLYNS010000015.1:0-54962 GCF_049310205.1 Endozoicomonas sp. ALC013
ATAGTATTGATCATTGTAAGAATGTCTCATTCAAAGAATAAAAAGAAGAATTTCTCATTCATACCAAACAGGAAGCGTATAAAAAGCACTCAGCAACAGCCAGATAGAAGACACTATCAAGACAATATAAGAAAGAGCATTCAGAAGATTCTGGCCACATTAAAGTAAATGAAAATACGTTGATCAGGCAGGGTAGAGAGCACCGCTCACAGACATCCCATGAACCCAGCATTTTCCGGTGCTTTCTGCATAAGCCTTCAGTGAGGCCAGCTTGCCGACTGCGCGGTGAAAACGATTATGCCAGCGCATAGTCTCCAGCCATTCTTTTGGGTCAATACCCAAGCGCTCCAGGATAGGTGGTACATCGTCAGTTATACGACCAAGTTTGCCTTTTCGGACAATTCGGCCAGACCAGTCAACCAGTTCAAAGTAGCTAATGAGTGGGTATGGAATCGCCTGTTCCGGGTTTTGACCCTGAGCTTTTAACGGTTTCAAGTGTGTCTTTTGTTTTTTTCCGTTTGCGCTGTCGTATGACTCAATGCGCTCTTTAATAGAAGTATGTTCTGAGGTTTCCAGCGTTGCGGCAATTTTTGCCCGGATGGGGTTCAAGTCGACATAGGCCATGCAAGTCAGCAATGCTGCCTCATCTAACAAAGCCTGACTTTTGTAACGACCTTCCCAAAAGCGCCCTTTGCACTCATCCTCTTTATTGGCCAGCCGGGCTAAATATTCGTTGAGACAGCGCATGAACCAGCTGATATCCATTAACCGACCTCGGTACTTCTGGGCATATGCTTCGACACGCAGCAGCTCTGCTTTGCCCAGCTGATCGCCGACAAGAAAACGCTGAACCAGGTGCGGGCCTGAAAAAAGCTGCGTCCAGCGTTGTAAGACTGCTTTGGTGTCCCATTTTTTGGCTTGCTGACTATTGATATGGAGCACCACATGATAATGATTCGACATCACCGCATAAGCACAGACTTCCAAGGCAAAAATACCGGAAAGTGCTTTCAACCGATCAACCACCCATTGCCTGCGATGCTCATAGTTTTTGCCTGAGAAATTATCTTTGCCGCATAGGAAGGCCCTGCGAACGCAGCGTGCCATACAGTGGTAGTAGGGCGTACTGGCTGGATCTATGAGGTTTTTTCGGGCGGTCGTCATGTCATTTTTTTTGGTTACTGGGTAGATTTCCTTAATACCCTTAAGAGGTTCCAGAAGAAAAACAGACGGTGTGGCCGATTAATCAAATTTTTGGGTGTCTTTTATTTCACCCCAAGTCGTCGGTAACAGCGTGATGGCGCAGTCTGTCAGCACTGTCACCGGGGGCAGCATGCCACTCATCTTCAGCAGCTGCTCTTCAGTCAGTTCAGATTTGCCCGTCACCTGACAGTGTCGCCAGCATCATATTTACCTCTTTCAGGCATTCGTGAAGTTCTATTGCAGCACATGCTGGGCTCGACGGCCAACGTTCCTTTGTCAGCCTTAAAGTTGACTCTGCTCTCATGTTCTGTAGCAGTGTTAAGGCAAGCTTAGGTTTTTTCATAAGCTGCCATTGCCGAACCATAGCAATATCAGCATGATAATTATCTGAAGGCTCACACATTGCCTTCTCATCGGCATGGAGGCTTTTTCTTCTCAGAGTCAGGAGCCGAGCCTCAGCCTGAATGGGCAATCCAAGTTCTTGTTCGCATCGGCTCAGGGTTATATCCAGGTCAGGAATGATCGAAGCCCCGGATGTAGTGCACCATTCAGAACCCCTGAGAACTTGCAGATGATGCTGGGCTTCCGTCAGTTTCTTGTAGGTGTTTTGCTCTACTAGTGACCTTGCAAGCCCTACCAGTGACCTATGGTATTCCAATTCGTCCAGATCCTCTTCCAAGTAGACGCCCCGGAATAACCTTTCCGCATTGCTGAAATTTTGTTTATCCAGTTCTTCGAAGGCGTAATTGATTCTGCCTACGAAGGTATTTAGACCTGGTTTGCGGTTAACCGCATCACTGGTATCTTCATCGGAAGCAACTGCTCTGGAAGAAACCCCAATCTCTTTTTGCCCTGTTGCGGAATCTGCTGTGAAATCTAAATTTACGTGATTAACTGCAGATGGTTCACCGCTGACAGGACTGACGATCCTTCCGAAGACAGTGTTATGCTCCGCTTTAGCCATTTCTGAAGCTTCAGCATAGGGGGCAAAATAATTTCCCCCCTGATTGCATGAGGTTTTAAATAATGGGTCCATGTTTTTTCTCCTATCTTTAATTGTACTTGAGCATGTTGAAAGTCAGTCCTCAAAGGTTATTCATATTCATCAGAGTCTTAAATTAAAAGAAAGTTCCAAAACAGAAGCGAGGGTCAGGTCTTGATTCTTGAATAAAGTCAAGGAAAACGAAAAGCCAGGGTCAGGCCTTTGCATTTGAACACATTCAAGATTCAAGACACTGTTTCTCCCCTAACACCCATGTCAGTGAATCAAACCACAGATATTAATAAACTAAAGCTCATCAAAAACCGTTATCCGTTTTCATATACCAACAAGGAGGTTGAATTATGAACAATCCGATACTGCCCTCAAGCGCTTCCTGGCAGGATTTTTCCAGCTTGCCTGCTCCGGCCATGGAGGAAAACAGCAAGCGTTCCTTATTGTCAAAAGTCGGCAGGGCTGCTGGCAAGGCTGTTGTCATACCATCCCGACTTGCCTCAACGGTGCTTAATGGCGGTATTTTTGCTGCCTATTATGTGACCGCCCTGGCTGCTACCGGGCTTGCGCCGGAGGCACTGTCTTTGGCATGGCCAAAATTGCTGTAGATGTTGCCAGTGGAAAACCACATAAAAGCCTTCATGAATATACCATCACCGCTGGCAGAGAGACCTTCAACTATCTCTCCCGTCCTTACTACACACTGCCAAAACGTGGATCTGAAGCCATATTCGTCGGTGTTGCCATCGTTGCGGTAACTATCCTGGTATTCCTCGCAGGAGGAGGAGGAGCTAATATTGGTGTTGTGCACTTAGATGACAATTCTGACAGCACTGACTATAACCCTTCAGGCATCAAAGCAGCACTGCATCCATACAGACCTTCTATTCTCCTTGGGCGTAAAATCATGGAGAAAACTACCGGGGTCTTGAATCGTGGCAAGGTTATTGACTAACAAAAACCGGGGGCAAAAAACCTGTGTCATCTATGCCCCCGGTTCTCCGTGAGATTCGTTAAAACACCGCAACCGCCGCTACCAAAGCACTCAGGCAGTGCCTGTAACCCAGTCATCACCGGTTGCCCGCCAGTGAGGACAAGCAGTCTTAAAGCACACCATCACCTCAACATTCAGTGTTTGTCCTGTTTTTGAATAGCAATCCATTGAAGGATTTTGAAGACGCACTGAATGAACGCTCACACTGCTAATGACATTGATCAATGATCTGATAATGCAAATGTGCCCACCACGGTCGATATAGTCCGTCATGCACTAAAAGAGAAAAAGAAAAATCATGGAAAAAAACAACCTGATTGGCAGCATTTTTTTGGTCACGGGAACCACTGTTGGAGCCGGGATGATCGCGCTGCCGGTAACCACAGGCACTTACGGGTTTGCAGCGACCCTCTTTATGTTTATCACCGTCTGGCTTGCTTCACTGGTCATCGCCTTCGCTATGCTGGAAGCTAACCTCCAGCACAAAGAGGGTGCCAACCTGATCACGATGATCTCGGTCACTCTGGGGCGACCCGGAGAGATAATAGGGTGGGGAAGCTGCCTATTATTTCTATATTGCATTCTTGCTGCTTATTTGTCTGGCCTGGGGGAGTTAACAGGCTACTCCTTGTCATATATTCTTCCTCTTGACGTCAACAAGACTACATCCGTTGTCGTGATTACGGCTATTGCCTCTGGCTTAATATATTCAGGCATAAGAATGTCAGAAAACATCAATCGCGTTTTTGTGATGGGTATTTTGCTGATATTTATCTCTCTTGCCTTCATTTCCATGCCCTATGTGGAGGCTGACAGGCTGGAAATAACAACATTCAACCCACCATTCTTAGCATTGCCGGTTATTTTTGCCTCTTTTGGCTATCTGGTCATAGTGCCCACTTTGCGAAGCTATCTACACAGTGACGTGAGAAAAATAAAGATTGCCTGTGTGGTTGGTAGCCTTATACCACTGATCATGTACATTTTATGGGCAACGATTGTCATTGGTGTAATACCTGTTAATGGTGACAACGGTATAGAAAGCATTCTGCACTCTGGTGACCCATCAACAGGCATTTTACGGGCCATGGCAGAGTTCACAGACAATAACAATGTTGTATTGATATTCAAGGCATTCTTTTTTTTAGCCATTGCCACGTCATTAATTGGTGTATCCCTGGGAACATTTGATCTTATTTCGGATGGTTTGCAGGCCAACAATATCAAACCCGGCAAGTTTACCCTGACTTTACTGACTTTTGTGCCACCTGCTCTGATAGTCATATTGCTGGATACTGTATTTTTAACGGCACTTGGTTATGCCGCAATATTTTCTGCTGTTGTCTTTGGCATCATTCCGGCCGTACTGCCCTGGGCCGGAAGAAACAAGGGTATCAAAAGCAGTTATCAGTTACCTGGCGGAAAAATAGCTTTCACTTTAATTATTCTCTTTTCCATTGCGGTGATAGTCGCTGAGCTATAAGTAGTTAACCAAATGAAATCATATATTTCTGACTAAGTTGTCAGTCACTCTGCGGCGTTGCAACTGCCCACTTAGCCAGAAATATACGATTCCATTTGGCCAACTACTTACAGCATGAATGATGCATAATTTCAAAAGGATATGAATATGAAAAATAATGTTATTAAAGACCTGGTAAAAATTTGCAAGTACGCCGGTGGCCGCTTCGACCTTGTTCAGGCTGGCGGGGGGAATGCCGGGGCTAAAGTGGATACAGGCAAACTGCTGGTCTCTCAGGGAGTGGGTTGCGTCCTTTCAGAAACGGAATTGAATCATGGTTATGTAACCGTTGACAGTAAAAAAATACTGGACGTTTTAGATAACGAAGACCTGTTGAAAAAATACAGCCTGAAAGAGAGTGTTAAAATAGCCAATCAAGCGATCAGGGAAGCTAATGAATTGCCGGATATAAAACCCACCGCCGAAGTCTTTCTTCATGCCCTCCTCCCTTTTAAATACACCCTGCATTTGCATCCTGTCCTTATCAATGCCCTGTTGATAAACCGTGATGCCCAAAAAATCATATCAAACCTATACCCGGATGCCGGTTTTGTCGGGTATGCCGCCCCCGGGCTGGAAGTGTCCATTCTTTTCGCCCAGTACATGCAAAGCCTCACAGAGAAGCCGCATCTCTACTTTATGAAAAATCATGGCATTATGGTTGGTTATGATACTGTCGAAGGCTTAATGGCCATTGTTGAAAACATGATGGCTATTGCTGAAAAATACTTTGCAGTTGATTACAGCCACATGAAAAATGCGACAAAAATTGCTGAACTCTATAGCGCAATAACTGGCATTCAGTGCATAGTTCACTGTTGCAACGACCAAACCATCAACCAGGTATACCGTGATGACAAAGAGGCCTTTTTCTTTACTCCCTGTTATCCTGATCAATATGTGTATAATGCGGTTCTGCCGGTGGAGTTGAACGAGTTATCGGCTCAGGAGATTGTGGATTTTAAAATCCATAATAATAATTTTCTGCCAGGTGTCGTGGTGTACCAGGATAACATCTACTTTGTATCTACCAATTTAAAAATCACCCATGAGATGGAAGAAGTTTTCAGATCTCACCTGTTAATTGTTACCCTGAACAAACAAAACAGAAAAAAAATAGATACATTAGACAACAGCTTACACAATATTCTATTTTCGGTTAATCCGTTAAACCGATATCATTAGTGCAACTGATTCTCGATGAACCAGTAAGAGACTGTTGCAATGTTTCTTCCCAAGGAAGATATTAAGGAATTCATCACAGAAAACCGGTAACTATACTCCGCTGTCATTCCGTACAGGCGACTGCATGGATGCAGAGTAAGCCGGTGGATTTTTCGCTGCTAATGCCCTTGACGTCTACCGTAAGAGGCTGCCCTACTGCGGCGGTACCGAAAAAAAGAACGGTAACCGCCTTGGGGCTACCTGGCCCGGAATAATTTTTACAAGATACCCGGAAGCACTGGATTTAATGGGTCCACTTTCTGCTTATCTACCCATTGTCTCAGGCCTTCGCTGGTTTCGATGCCCGGCAAACTGGTGACGGTCTGCACCCAGATAAGGCCACCAACCCATGCAAAAGCTTCCGTTGGTGCCCCATCATTTACAAACGTATATTCTCTTTCCGTTGTGCATGCCAGGGGATTAATACCACTGGTAATCGGTTCGTTGGCCTCAGGCTCAACTCCATCAGTCTGCGTGGAGAACCCCCTGGTGGTTCTTCCAGTTGCCGGAGGGTAGTCGAATTCGTCGTAGGCAGGCACGTCAGCTGATTCGCCTCCACGGAAGTTGCCGCCACGAAAGGTGCCTCCACGAAAGGTGCCTCCACGAGAGTTGGCCCCACCAAACAAGCTTCCGAAATCAAACATTTCTCTGGACCCCAACATATTTTTTGACACCTTTGCTTCTCGCACCAAAGCATCCTCTGACTGTTTCAACAAGGTAAATCCGAAGGGAATGGCCAGTCCGGCCTCCCTGGACATGGCCGTTTTGCGGTCAACCCCCATGGCTTCCAGTATGGGTGCCACTTGTTGAATGCCAATGTTGTGCCTTTCTGAATCATTG
Source organism: Endozoicomonas sp. ALC013 (assembly GCF_049310205.1). Taxonomy (NCBI): domain Bacteria; kingdom Pseudomonadati; phylum Pseudomonadota; class Gammaproteobacteria; order Oceanospirillales; family Endozoicomonadaceae; genus Endozoicomonas; species Endozoicomonas sp. ALC013. The sequence goes on from NZ_JBLYNS010000015.1 coordinate 6,778, forward strand.
CGCCCTTGTCCATGGGAAAAAAGCGCTCTCGAAGACGATGGCCGTTCCCCTCCAAACCGCGATACCTCGTGAAGGGCAAAGCCGACATGATGAAAGTCAGCACCTTGATGCAGCCCTTTGGGCATACGCAGCGCCACACTGAGGGGAATCAGTTTATCCATGCCCCGGGGCGAGAACTTCGACAGATACCTCGCTCTGATTGTGCTGTGCAGATCCACAGTGAATTCAGAACCTTCCAGTGCCTTTTCACTACTGGCGCACAGATACACCTGAACGATGGGTATATTCGTATCATCTTTTTTGCCATGATCCCCGATACCCGCAAGCTGCAAACGTTCCTGAACTTCAACAGGAAATTTATCCAGCGTTAGCCATGAAACGTTGACAACAGGCTGAATGTCCTGATTGTTACCGACAACACTCACGCCAATATCGGCCGTTGATACGGAATCGTTGCGAAATACGTTTACTGAAGTCATCCGGACCTGCTCAGCGAGGGAAGTTAACCGCTCCCCACTGGCCACTGTAGTCGTCTTCGGCTGTGTGCACTGGCCACTCATACGCGTCAGGATTTGAGCCATGTTGTTCATGGCAGTCCCGGTTCCGGAAGGGTCCAGGGAGTAATGCTCAAGCTGACGGGTAAACAAATCAAGGCCTTTATTACATCGCTGCTGTTCAGGGAGTTCACTTGCCCGGCTCCCCGCCATCGCATCGTCATAGGCAGGGGGCGCTGATGGGGCTGGATTTTCCGGTGGATAATGAAGGGCTTGTTGTTCCCTGGGGAGCTGCTGAAAAACATCAGGATTCATTGCCTGGCCGGTGGTACCACCATCACCAGAAGGAAATCCCTCACTTGAAGGAAGACCAGCGGACATGCCGGGTAAACCATGCTCACCGGCTTCCTGCTCCCGCTTATGCACATTGATTTCATCGATCAGGCAATCAATTCCCATGCTCAAGCAGCTGTTAGGTTCCCGGATAAGCTTACAAAATTTTGTCGCTTCAGGCCCTTCAACGCCCTCCCCAAGATTCAGGAATTCCTTTTGGAGGTGCTGGAGCAGCCCGGTAATAAGCTGGCGCTTTTCGCCGCCAGGACAACTGGACTTATCAATATTGGCAAACCCTGAAACCCTGAGCTGCTCTCTCAGTGCTTTAATTTTGAAGCCAGGATCCGGATCCGCTGCCGTGCAGAGTTTTCTAGCGATCTCTTGGACCTCCATTACTTTCCTGTTTTGCAGGAATTTAGCAAGATCCATGTGCGTTATGTTACTGCGCTCAATTCGCCTGACTGCCTGGCTGCCAACGGGTTGTGGTAGCAATGGATTTTGGGGAATGAATTGAAGGTTTGATTTGGTAATATTCATAATCGATCAGCTCTAAATACAAATTTTCCTTATTAGATTGCCTGGTTGGCTAAAAGTTCAATTGATAATGATTGGCTATTGAAACATTTGGGGAAATGCGGAACTTTTATCAGAAAAAAGTGATTAGTCAGTTATAGTTTCACAATTCAACAAACCAACAGGTTAATTTTCAAATGGACAGAGTTCTTGCAGACTCAAAAGCAGCACTCTGCGCTAATCAACCTTGCCAACAGGTTCTTTCAGAAAATTCCATACCTACTGAAGATTCGAGTCTGCAGCCACGACTGCTGGCTATTTTGCACAAATACCCACTTCAGCCCGTGAAAACTACCTGAAGCAGGAAGTAACTAACCAGAAGACACCATCTCCCCCCCTTTCAATCGATGATTTTTCAATATCCAATTCACCAGCTACTACTAAAGAGTTACGACTTCCTCAGGCAACTGATCTTCTGTCTCTGGTGAGTCTGAAAACGTTACGCTTGAAAAGGTGCGCGTTAAGTTTAAAAAAGATTTGCGCATTTCCCCAACACTCAGGGAGATCGAAGCCAGATTCCACCAAACCGAAAAAGGCAAGGCATGGGAAGCCGACAAAAAAGCATTTAAAAAGTCCTTTATAATCGATGTATAAGGAAATGAAGGAGAAGAAGAGTCGGCAGCTAACCCAGACAAAATCGAATCATCTCCCCCCGGACATGCCTTGAATGGAACCTGATAATCCCGATAAGGTCAAACGTCGGCATTTACAGTCCATAGTTCTATTGTGACAAGGTCTCTGATCCAGAGTAAAGGTCGCTGGGAACAACTTTGGTCAAACGTATTGTCAGGCAAGGTTTAATTGACGAATGAGTCAGTTATCAAATCGAGAGAGCACCCTTCTTGTTACCCACTGATTCTAATAGCAGAAAAGAAAGTCAGTCATGCCTTTTCAGGCCAGTTAAAAAGTCGAACATCGCGTATGTTATAACAACTTGCTACTCGGTTAGTGATTTTGCATATGCATGTGTTTTTTAATTATATTCCATATGTTTTATTTTTTAAGATTGAGCAATGAATATGATTCCAATTAATGACTTTAATAAATGTAAAACTACCCAAAGTGTTTTTAAAACTGTTGAATTGATCAGCACTGGCTTTAAAAGTCGATATATCAGAGTTTGTGAGAATGAATCAATGGTTCGACTTATCATAAAACCGGATAATCTTACTCTTAATAGCTATCAAAAAGAATTGTTAATTTATCGGCACATTCAGAGTGTTTGTTTAGAGAAGCGAATAGAGTGGCCGACTTACATCCCGAAATTCTACGGTGAATGCTACGTAAGAATGGTTGGAGAGTCTGAGGATAGCGATGTGGTTCTTGATTTTATAGAGGAGGGTAAAGATCTGCATTCTGAGCAGAAAACAGACCGCCATGATTTACAGAGGGCGATTGCGATTGAGTATTTCCCACCTCCCTATAAGTCTCTTGCAAGCTTGAGTGATGTTGAAAGGCAGGCCCTTGATGAATATGTTGCGATAGATGCGGCTATGTCATTGAGGGATTTTCATAACACATACAATACTTGCATTGATCTGGATCTCCATATTCATAATGTTTTATTCAACCCACAAGAAAGGTCAATCGTATTTATTGACTTTGAGCATTCCAAAATTTGCCTTGACGAGGATAAATTGACTGATGGTGATATTGAATTAATGGCTAGAAGCTTTTTTAGTAATATGGAAGCAGCTTATATTCCTCTTACCGAACATCAGTCTTATTTTCATGACTATAGATTAGCCCTTGCATGTATTAGTGGAAAATATGGAACAGACTATGAGCTAAGAACTATTGAGAGCCGTCACCCCATATTTGATTCTATAAAGGAAGGAAATCTGGATGCTTTGAAAAGTTGTGTCACCACTGAGTTGTTAAATACTTTACGATCATCTCAACATGACAAAACTCCCTTGATGGAAGCTGTGTTCCGAGGAAATATTGATATCGCAGAGTATCTGATAGATTGCGGTGCTGAGGTTAACTCAAAATCGGGTATTTATCATTCAACACCAATATGGAGGGCCGTTTTTGATGGAGATCTACCAATGGTTAAATTACTTGTAAAGTATGGGGCAGATGTCAGCGAACCTAATAAAGATAGCCAAACTCCACTGGATACTGCTTATATTAAAGGGTGTGATAGCATTATTGAAACATTATTAATGCATGATGCAAAGAGAGGTGATGAATTAACGCAGTTAAAGATCTAAACATGATTGGGTGAAAGTCTCATACTGACTGTCTTTTCAGAGTTTGCGCTCCACGGAATGCCCCATAGCAACAAATTTCGCCCGGCCTGGTATAGGGTAACGGCCAAACACCGGTATGATGCTTACTGGAATACGACACCGTTCCAGTGAGAGGCAGGTTAGCCATAAAGGGCAAGAGTTCCTTGCGGTTAAGTTTCTTTTTGAGAGCCACATGACCTTTGGCATCAACACCATGTAACTGGAAACTCTTTTACTCAGATCAATTCCGAAAAAAGCTACCTGACCTTTTTATTAGTTCCTGATTTGTTACGCTTGCCCATGGTTCGCTCCGTTTCTTATTCTGAATGATGTTCCGTAAAACTCATTCTATCTTGGCTCATTTGAAGCCGTTTTGGGAGCGGGGCGGACCATTCCATTAGGTCTTTAATTATGAGTGACAGCTGTTGCTTATACTAATAAGAAAAGACATTTGCACAATGCAAGACCGGCCCCCTGCTTTTCTTCAATCCACTATCAGAGCATGAAGTGGTGGTCCTGAGCCGTACCAAGAATGGCGACATTACCAATATCACGCTACAAATTTGGGAAATAAGAGATGCTGGCACCCCGAATTGCAGACAACACGTATTTTGAAAACATTCACAACCTGATGATCAAACTCACTCTTTATGATAGTGCCTATTGGAAGCTGCCCGGAAACTTCCCGGCCTTTGGCCTGTCCATTAAGACATGAAACTAATGATCATGCCGGTAATCACTGGCCAAGACAGGAATGGTACAAGCCAGTGAGCAACCCTCTCTATGCAACCGCTGCCGGCCTTTCCAAGGTGCCGGATTGCCCTGTAAATCCGCCTGCTAAAACCATACGCTCCAAATCCCCGCCCACTGTCGCATGCCCGGAGGTCTGCCCGCAAACACAACCGTTGTGGCAAAGAACGATTACCAAACTTCCTCCTGAACTTTTAGTCATGATTTTTGACTACCTGGAATTCGATGATATTCGGCATGTCAATGCAACCTGTCTGGCATTTCGGGATGTGGTCATAGAATACAAATACATCCAGGAACTGTCTTATTTTGCCCGACTTCCCCTGAGCTTTCGGGAACAGTACCAGCCAACGGCCCGGTGGCAGAAAAAATCCCTGCCCTTTCATCCATTTGATCATTCAGCACCGCTGAACGCCAGGAGGATATGGTTCAGGGACAGGATAATAAACAACCTGCCTCAGATGTCGGCATTACTGTGCCTTACCACCCTGGGGAAGATGGAACCGTGCCCGGCTTATCGTATGGTTCCGCGATTTAAAGTCACTCTCCCCACGTCTGAAGCAGTGCAACAAGATTCTGACGATCCTGATCTTGTTCGCTTCAGCCCGTCCAGTCGTCATCTGTTGTTTTATGGTCGTTGTTTTAATGACGCTCGAATTCTGGCCAAGGATGACCGGGGGCAATGGGCACAACAGCCCCTGAATTGGTCCGATAACCGCGGCAGTCGGGTGATTACCGCGGCAAATTTCAGTGCTTGCACAAATCGCCTGTTAACCTGCAGCAGTGCGGGCTACATTAATACCTTGCACCCGGCGCACCGCTGTTGGGAAGAGGTTGGCGAAGAAATAATGCTGTCCAATCAGGTCGTCCAATTCAGCCCTTCAGGGAACTATATGGCGACCTACAGCAGGTCCAACCCTCTGAGAATCTGGCGCATGGAAGGAAATAACCAGTGGCAGGAAATGGAGGTGTGCGGCTTCTGCCCTGGAGTAAGCATTGTTGAAATCCTGTTCAGTCCATCGGAGCAGCATCTGTTACCGAAAGGTTTGTATGAATTAACCATATTATCTCTGAATGATCGTGGAGCCTGGTCAGCGCAGATAATATTAGAAACATCCTGTACTTGCATAGAGTATATGGATTATTCCAGATTCAGCCCAGTGGCGGATCAGCTTCTGGTCGGTTACTACAGTACTTTACCCAAAACTGGAAGGGTCTCTATTTTCAGCCCGGAACCCTCGGGAGAATGGCAAGAGACGATTATTTCCCCGGACTTCAAACTGCTTGAATTCAGCTCTACCGGTAAATACTTGTTCAAGAAATACCCCTGTGGCCCTAATTTGCAGCTATGGCCCAGACCGGAAAAATTGTCGGACTGGTGGCTGAATCCTCCTCTCTTGCCGCACCCGGATGCCCCATCAACAGCGATGCATGACTCAGTAATAGTGCTCAAACATGAATCTCGTTTAGATAAGGCGCAGTTCAGTCCGTCTGACAGCCACTTACTGGTCAGTTGTAAAACCGGTACGATCTATATCTGGGGGAAGAATCAGGCAGGCGAATGGTCAATACAAGCCATCAACAGGGACTGCAATCCAACCGCTAACCCCTGCTTCAGTCTGTCTGGCCTGCATGTGCTGACTAGCAACCTTACAATGGTAGGCATCCTGGGGCGCAGTCAGCAAAAGGACTGGCCGCTCAAGGGGATTATCAGGCAAGACGATATCCTGAAAGCCTACTTCAATCCACTATCAGAGCATGAAGTGATGGTCCTGAGCCGTCATACGGATGGTGACATTACCAATATCACTCTACAAATCTGGGAAACAAGAGATGCTGACAAGCTGGATTAAAGGCACTGGTCTGCGTGGTATGAGCAATGCAGACTCATCTTATTCAGAAGAGAACATCTATATGACTGATCAATCTCTACCAGAGACACCAACTGGCGTCCTCATGGGTAGAGAGGTCACAGTCTTGAAAAAGAGTAAACCTTCATCGCTCAATTTTCCCCCGGTAGCAGATAAAGCAAAATCAACTACAATCGTGGAAGAATCACAACATATTAAGAGAACCTTAGAGGAAACTTCCTGCGCATTTGCAAGATGTGTTTCACTTCATAATGAGATTAAGGTAGATAGTAGATTGTTATCCAACGTTGCTTCTGAAAAACAGGATATAGATAAAGAATACTTGCCTGAAAAACCTCTCATAAAAGCAAGTGACTCATTTTCATCTGCATTAGAATTGAGTATTAATGAACTAAACAATGAGGATGCATGCCACACGACGGTATCAGTTCTTGAAAAAAACTTCTCTAAAGAAGAGTACTCGAGACCTTATATTTTTTTCCCTTATGATCAGCAGATATATAAGACGTACATCAATAGTGACCCAGAACATAATTATATTTTTATACATAAGATTTATTATTTACTTCCTAATGTTAAAGTATATTCTCATGATTTCGTTATTCTCAGAAAAAATAACCTTTTCGAAATCTTACAGTCGATGGTAGGTGCATTCAGTCTTGATCAATGGCTCACTGGCGATCCTTCAACAATAATCGCAAACAAAAAAAATTATCAACGTGCCAATGATTTAAATCTGTTTTCCCGGGACAACGAATCTCCACCATTTTTTACTAAAGAGAAGAAGGATAAAATAAAAAGATTGGGAGAAGAATTAAAAAAAACTGAACAACCATTTTATAAAGCAATAAAAACAAGAAAAAATAAACCTTGCTCTAAAGCTGTTTTTAACCAGAAAATTTTACCCACATTGTTTTCAGCTTTAAGTAATTCAGATGATCACCCCTACTTCAGAATGTTCGCAGTTTCAAGAAGATACTTAAACATAAGACCAGAATATCAACTGCTTTTAGAGGTATACAATGCACAAATATAAGTGGCCCACCCACCTTGCCCATTGTGGCCTATTCCGATCGAGCTTTGCCGTGAAAGAAAATTGCCACGGAGGCACAGAGACACGGAGAACAGAAAAACGCTTTTCCTCTGCGTCTCCGTGATTCTGTGGCTAAAGCTTTCATGACAGAGGGTGACAAACCATCGTCATGAACATTTGTACCCTTCGTGGCACCATTTTAACTTCCCGAAGCCGGGAGCAGGCGCTCAATGTCTACCTTGAGAATGGAACCTGATAATCATATTGAGGTCAAACATTGGCATTTACCGTCCTGGGGTTTATTTTGCAAGCGACAGCATCAAATCCCCCCCATCCAAAGCCTGCCTACCGGGCTGGCCAACAAGCCATCCCAGGCAGATTTACTGGCCGGTCCAGAAGTACATTTATCGGTAAAAGAATATCAAATCATCAATTGCACAGAAGAAGAACCAGTACCCCGGATGATGGCCAATGTATTGAAGATGCCTTTTGGAAAAGTAAACCATTACACGGACGTCAAATCACCTCAGGTGTCGTGCTAAGGGCCTATAGAAATGACAGGACATCTCTGAGAGCTGGCTTCTTCCTGCAAAAACTTTGCTTACAGAACATTCTGCATGACAATAAAAGAAAAATTACCCCGGATCAGGTCATTCAGGAATTCAACCGGAAGCCAAATCGAAACAATAAGCAGACATTGGCAATAGCACGTTTCAAAGCGGAATGTTGCCTGAGGAACCTGCTGTTGAATGGCCAGCGGGTCACATCGGATGAAGTGGTTGAAGGTTATCAGGCAGCCACAGCCACACTGGAGTTAGCCCGTTTCAAGGAAGAGTGTTGCCTGAGACACCTGTCGTTGAATGGCAAGGCAGTCACACCGGATGAGGTGCTTGGGGATTTCCCGGATAGTCCGGAAGGCAGACTGGGGATGGCACGCTTCCAGGCGGAGTGTTGCCTGAGAAGTCTTTGGTTGCATGGCCAGCAGGTCTCACCGGATTCCGTAGTTGAGGGTTTTCAGGCCGTCAGGGCAACACTGGCGCTGGCGCGCTTCAAAGCGGAATGTTGCCTTAGAGGCCTGTTATTGAATGGCCAGCAGGTCTCACCGGATTCCGTGGTGGAGGATTATCAGGCCGCCAGTGCAACGCTGGAGCTGGCACGCTTCAAAGCGGAATGTTGCCTGAGAGGTCTCTCGTTGAATGGCCAGCAGGTCTCGCCGGATTCCGTGGTTAAGGATTACCTGGCAGCCAAAGCAACACTGGAGTTGGCGCGATTTAAGGAACACTGTTGTCTGAGGAGTCTGCCGTTGAATGGCCAGCCAGTCACACCAGATGCAGTAGTCAAGGGTTATCAGGCCACCAAAGCAACACTGGAGCTGGCACGATTCAAAGCGGAATGCTGCCTGAGGAGCCTGCCGTTGAATGGCCAGCCGGTCACACCAGATGCGGTGATTGAGGATTTCCCGGATAGCCCGGAAGGCCAGCTTGGGATAGCGCGCTTCAAACAGGAATGTTACCTGAGGGGGCTTTTTGTGGATGGCCAACAGATAACAGCGGATGCAGTGGTTAATAATTTCCCGGATAGTCCGGAAGGCAGACTGGGGATAGCGCGCTTCAAACAGGAATGTTGCCTGAAGGGCTTGGCGTTGAACGGCCAGCAGGTCATACCCGATCAGGTGGTTAAGGATTATCGGGCCGCCAAAGCAACACTGGAGCTGGCACGCTTCAAAGCGGAATGTTGCCTGAGGGGCCTGTCGGTGAATGGTCAGCAGCTCACAGCGGACGACGTGGTTAAGGATTTTCAGGCCGCCAATGCAACGCTGGAGCTGGCACGCTTCAAACAGGAATGCTGCCTGAGGGGCCTCCCGTTGAATGGCCAGCCACTCACACCCGGTGAGGTGGTTAAGAGTTATCAGACCGCCAATGCCTCTCTCGAGCTGGCGCGCTTCAAAGCGGAATGCTGCCTGAGGGGTATGCCGTTGAATGGCCAGCAGCTTACACCCGGTGAGGTGGTCAAGGATTTTCAGGCCGCCAATGCAACTCTCGAGCTGGCGCGTTTCAAAGCGGACTGTTGCCTGAAGGGCCTGGCATTGAATGGCCAGCCGGTCACACCGGATGAGGTGGTTAAAGATTATCAGGTCACCAGGGCAACACTGGCACTGGCACGCTTCAAACAGGAGTGCTGCCTGAGGGGCCTGGCATTGAATGGACAACCAGTCACACCAGATGAGGTGGTCAAGGATTTCCCGGATAGTCCGGAAGGCAAACTGGGAATATCGTGTTTAAAAGCGGAATGCAGCCTCAGGGGCCTGCCATTGAATGGCCAGCTGATCTCGCCGAATACGGTGATAAAGGATTATCACGCACTCAAAGCGAAACTTGAATTATCGTACTTTAAAGCAGCATGTTACCTGGGGAACCTGCCATTAAATGACCAGTCGGTCACACCGGATGAGCTGGTCAAGGATTTCCCGGACAGTCCGGATGGTAAACTGGGGATTGCCCGTTTCAAAACGCAATGTTGCCTGAGGGACTTGCCGTTAAATGGTCAGCTGGTCACACCGGATGCAGTGGTTAAGGATTATCAGGCCACCGAGGCAACACGGGAATTGGCACACTTCAAAGCCGAATGTTACCAGAGGGGTTTGGCGTTGAATGGCCAACCGGTCACCCCGGATACGGTGATTAAGGAATATGAACGGTGTGGTTGGTTACGCGATAGAGATTTTTTTTATTCTCATCTGCCATTGAAGGCAAGATCTCAGTTAAGTTTAAGTATTTCCTGATCCCCAGCAATGTGGGCACACCACCGGTCGATTGCTGCTTTGGCATCCACTCCATGTAACTGGAAACTCTTTTTGCTCAGATCAATTCCGAGAATAACAACCTGATTTCAAAAAGCAATGCCCTCGAAACCTGCGTGGTGACGCTGAATGGGCATACCGGCTGGGTGAGCTCAGTCGCGACATTGCCCGATGGGCGGCTGGCTTCGTGCTCTGAAGACACGACCGTAAAGGTGTTGGATCTGAGCAAACCACTGCGCAAAGAGCCAAAGGTGATGACGAACAATAGACACACGGGCGGGGCGAACTCAGTCACGACAGCGACCGATGGACGACAGGCTTCTGGTTCTCCTCCTCTGAAGAGAAGAAAAACCACTGAATAAGGTAAAAAATACCAATGGTATCGATTCTGAAAATTTCCAGCACAAGGAGTCAGAAATATATAATTTCATATGGTTAGCTGTTTACGGCCGGGTCTGGAAAAACAGACGCCTCCCATCAATGATTCGATGTAATGGGCGGATTACCACGCCGATCCTTGCCAATGGGCAGCCATCAATTAACGTCAGATTTATTGCATTGTCGGACAGGAACTTTAGCGCTGCTCACCGGTCAAAGGCACCATGCCTAATAATGCCGTTGATAATGCTTCCACTCTTCCCCCCCGGGATACAACTCCGTCTGGTAATCCGCCGGGAGAAAAGAACACAGAGGGGGTTTCGGTGGTTCCTCTTAAACAAGTGTCGCCTTTACTGGCATTACCCGATGAAATGCTGACTCAAATTGCTGACAGCCTGACGTTCGTCGAATTTCATCGCCTGGCTTCAACAAGCAGCCGCTTGCTTACCCTGTTCAATACCGAAGAAAAATTGAAAAAACTGTCCGCTCAATATTACGGCCCTGCTTCTGACGCATACAGAAAAACAATTGAAAACAGGGATATACCTGCGGTTCCTGACCATGACATTGAGGACCCTCTATTACGGCTGGCTTACCTTCGATATGTCAGCAATAACTACCTGATTGCACAAAGCAATTCCCTGAACACCTGCATGGCGACCTTGAGGGGGCATACCCACGGGGTGGTCTCAGTCACGGCATTGCCCGGCGGGCGGCTGGCTTCCTGCTCTAATGACGGGAACATAAAGGTGTGGGATCTGAGCAGGCCCAAGGGGCAGGAATGCGTGGTGACGCTAAAAGAGCATAAGACCTTTGTGAATGCTCTCACGGTATTGCCCGATGGTCGGCTGGCTTCCTGTTCTTCTGACCGGACCGTAAAGGTGTGGGATCTGAGCAGGCCCAAGGGGAAGGAATGCGTGGCGACGCTGAGAGGGCATACCAGCGGGGTGATCTCAGTCATGGTATTGCCCGACGGGCGGCTGGTTTCCTGCTCTGAAGACAAGACCATAAAGGTGTGGGATCTGAGCAAGCCCAAGGGGCAGGAATGCGTGGCGACGCTGAATGAGCATACTCACTACGTGATTTCTGTCGTGGTATTACCCGACGGGCGGCTGGCTTCCTGCTCTGTTGACCAGAGCATAAAGGTATGGGATCTGAGCAAGCCCAAGGGGCAGGAATGCGTGGCAACGCTGAATGGGCATACCGGCTGTGTGAAATCGGTCAAGGTATTGCCCAATGGCCAACTGGCTTCCTGCTCTGATGACCAGACCATAAAGGTGTGGGATGTGAGCAAGCCCGACGGGCAGCAATGCGTGGCGACACTGAATGTGCATGCCAACTGTGTGAGATTCACGGTATTGCCCGATGGGCGGCTGGCTTCCTCCTCTGCTGCCGGGACCATAGAGGTGTGGGATCCGAGCAAGCCCGACGGACAGCAATGCGTATTGACGCTCAGAGGGAATACCGGTTGGCAGCTCTCAGTCACGGTATTGCCAGATGGGCGGCTGGTTTCCTGCGCTAATAAGGGGTTCGTAAACGTTTGGGATCCGAGCAAGCCCGACGGAGAGCAATGTGTGGCGACGCTGAAGGTCCATGCCGGGAGAGTGTCATCAGTCACGGTGTTGCCCGATGGGCGGCTGGCTTCCTGCTCTGACGACAAGACCGTCCAGGTGTTGGATCTGAGCAAACCACTGCGCAAGAAGCGAAGGGTGCTGATGAGGAATAGGCGCACGGACGGGGTGAACTCAGTCACGACAACGACCAATAGACGGCAGGCTTCTGGTTCTCCCCCTCTGAAGAGAAGAAAAATCACTGAATAAGGTAAAAATGCGAAGAAGCGAGGATCAGGTCTTGATTCCTGAATAAAGTCAAGAAAAACGAAAAGCTAGGGGAAGGCCTTTGTATTTGAACACATTCAAAATTCAAGACCTGACAATGTTTATTTAAAATATCTAGCTGTGTTTAGTGCCTTGCATATTAAGAATATTCTGTATCCTGGAATCCAGTTTCTGTTTTAATTCCTGATAATCTTTATTACCTTGTGTCACGAAAAGTACATTGTCGAGAACTTCGTGGCCATCGTTTATAATCTTTTGTAATTTTTTGGCCGAAGTAATGACTGTATTCTCAGCATTTGAAATACATTCCGTGACTTGATAAGCAGTGATATTTGTTCTGATGTCAGGCAGCAGCCGGGCAGCGCCATCATGGGTAGAACTCAGAATATACCCTGCATCCTGTTTGCGTTCCAGTATGCGTTCCAGTTTGTCGAATCTGGGTCTGAATTGCTTCAGGGCCTGTGCTGCTGATTCATCAGTAATCGTTTGTGATGAGTCCATAATGCTGTCAAAGCCAAATTTCAATTCCTTACTCCAGGTTCTCAGATCGCTGATGATTTGTTTTGCAGAGAGGGTTTTCTCGCCGTTCTCAATAGCCGCTAGTTCCAGGCCTATAAAAACAGCAGCCATTGGAATATCACTTACCTCACGGACGATATCGACATACTCTGTTGCCAAATTTGCAAGTTCTTTCATATTCTCCTGCAATTGACCCAGCCTTTGTTGTTCTGCCAACCTATGTTGTTCTGATAGCTGGCCTGTGTTGACCTCCGACTGTGAGTTTGACCGGCCTGCTTCCTGAGCTACGGGTGTCCGAGTGTCCTTTGGGTCAGGCCGTGGCTTTGTAGTCTGAGCACGCAAGTCGCCAGCAGGACTAAGAGTCACCTTCCTGCTGTCAATTTTTCTGTTTAGAGCTTGTGTTAGCCCGGATTCAGGAAAGGTGTTGATGTAACTCTCAGCCTCGACGACTGAGATGGTCCTTGAATGGCCAGAGAAACAGAAAACAGCGAACAGGGCGCTCCACAATCCTTCGGTTTGGTAATTGTATTGAATGTTTTCAAGCCAGCTCAGCTGGACTGAGGTAGATGGCGTCATACGGTACTTTCCAGGGTCAGTTATTTTTTTGAAGGCTTTAGTACAAATTTGACCAGTAAGACCTGAGCAAGTTCATTTTTAATGGCAGATCCTATGAACAATATTCTGATCATTTCGGTTCCCTGGAATTTTTGTTATGTATACTTACTCCTGATCTTTAGAATCTTTGCCGAAAAGATTCTCAAAACCTGTGAGTGTTTTGAAATATTCATTGAACTCTCTAGCAAACTTATCATGCGTTTTATCAGATTTGCCATAAATAATGCTGGTGTTTTCAGGTAATGCACGGGCTACCTTCCGGTGGCTGACAGCCTCATCAGATGAAACAGCACCACCGTTTTCAAATCTGGAGGTGTTATTATACAGAACAGTATCAGTTGTCACTTTACCTGCTTGAGATAAATCAATGGAAGCGTGATGTGGGGATATATCTGCACCGGAGGGAAAATCAACTTTCTTGCCTTCAGTATCTTTAGAATCTTTTCTGAAAAAATCCTTAAAACCTGTGAGTCTTTCGAATAATTCATCGGGTTTTTCAGGTGACTTTAAACGCTTCTTTTTGGATTGGTCAAAAATACCGCTGGTGTTTGCAGGTAATGCATGGGGTAACTTCAGGTGGCAGACGGCCTCATCAGATGAAATAGCAGCAATGTTTTTACTTATAAGGTCGCGATACTCCCTGGCATAATCAGTTGCCGCCCCAGCTGCTTGAGACAAATGAATGGGAGCCCGAGCGGGGGATATACCTACGCTAAAGGGACCAAAATTGGCTTGCCCGCTTGCAATATCTTGCCCGCTCTCAGTAGGTTGAGGACCTGTACTGAAACAATTAGTAGGATCAGCGCAGAGGCTGATATTATTGAAATCCATTACAACTATCCTGAAAATTAATCGTTATTCTAAAAACCATGACTCTGCATGACGATGCCAGGAGTGTGACATAGCTGGTAGCACACCCAACTTTATTGCGTCCATATCTGCCTTTCCTTATCAGTATTTACGTTGTTAAGGTTATCTGATATCAGATTCTGTATGAAATTCTGAATCATAGATATTTCCACTGATAGTTAGAGCACTAAAGTTCTTAATAGTTTCCCTCTTTTATAAATTTTCATTAAGAGATTACACAGATAAAAAAGGACAGCTCTCAAGAGAACTGGCCTTTCTGTAACATTAGCTGTTAAATCATAGGTTTAGCCACCAAAATCATCCAGCAGGATGTTTTCAGGCTCTACGCCCTATTTCATAAACTGCCCCGAATCTCGCGCACGACCACATGGATGGAGGAAATAGAGCAATCCTGTGAACTTGATACCCGCAAACAACAGCAAGTGTATCAAGGCATGTCTGGTCAGGTGCTGAACTCTCCTTTTCCTGTTTACAATAGTCAATCATATATACACCAAAATGAAACAGGCATTCTTAAATCGTTGAGTGAATACAACATTGTATCTCTGGCAGACTTCAATGCAGAAAACTCTTTTGGAACGGATATTCCTGAGATACCAAAATCAGCTCTTGATAAATATGTGCCCTGAAATTCTGATGATGAAGTCATTAATAATGGGATATCATCAATATCAAATTTCCCCTTTGATCAGAAGGGATGCTTATCGGTTAGTGAGCCTGACCCAATACCTTTCAGGCATTTGTGTCCAGATGGTCAGTTAACTCATCCTCATGCCGTTCTGTTTAACCGACAGGATTTATCACCTGTTACTTTTGTTAACCCAATAAACCTGGACCAAACAAAAAGTGATACGCAAACGATCCCACGGAAAGAAGTTGCTGATAGTTTTCTTTTTAAGCACCAAAGAAAGCGAATGCAAGACGCCGAAAAAAGAAAAATGATAAATCAGCGAAAAAGGGAACGTTATAGAGAAATGATGAAAGATCCTGAAAAAAGAGAGTTGACAAAGCAACGCCAAAGGAACGAATGCAAGACCCCGAAAAAAGAAAACTGAAAAATCAGCGCCAAAAATGGCGGTTTAGAGAAATAATGAATGATCCCGAAAAAAGAAATCTGAGAAATCAGCGCCAAAGGGAGCGGTATAGAGAAGAGATGAAAGATCCTGAAAAAAGGAAGCTGGTAAGTCAGCGAAGAAGGGAGCGGTATAATAAAATGATGAAAAATCCTGAAAAAAGGAATCTGGGAAATTAACGCCAAAGGGGGCGAAGGCATGACCTCAAAAAAAGAAAACTGAATGCCAAAGAGTATCCCAGGACAGAGATCACTGTGTTGTATCTGAAACGCGGGCACTCCTTCCCTGAAATAACCTGGTCTTTATTTGTTCAATACATCGCTTTATTGAACCTTGGTTCAAAAGCTGGTTAACCGGGATTTCAATGACCTCAAATCCTGCTTTTTGCAGCAGTGCGATTTTAAGCAGAGTCGAACCATCTCTGGTTTTGAAATCACCACCCACGTAATGTGACGGTCCCTGAACTTCAATCACAATGTTGTGATCTGGCAGTAGCAGGTCAACCGGAGGCAGTGAGTTCAGACTTTGTTCTTCTTCAATCTTCAAAGAGGGAATGCATGATTGCAGTTGATTGCGGACGATGATTTGAGGCTTTGAAATGATTATCTGGTAATGGGGGACCACCGGACACGCTCTCCCAAGCCAACTTGCGGCCATGGTAATGATGGATTGTTCCTCTTCATTGTCTGGAGGGGAGGTATTTTCCAGGCGAGTAAACAGGTCATCCATGTGCGTTTCAAGCACACTATTTTTATTGGCATTGCATTCCAGAGACAACCTGGCACAGCATACCATTACTCCCCAGAGAGACATTGATATCTCTTGATGAGAGAGCTGAGGGTGTTTACTGGTTCGGCAGACAAGGGATTCAAACGTGGATGTAACCACGTTCAACTCCACAAATTCCCCCAGTTTCGCCGTGGCCCACAGCAGATTGGCGAGACCCAGGGCATTAAATTGGTCTTTCTGTGCGTTCACCCGGGGCAACAGCGCGGCCACGGCCTCATTGAGCCCTGGTATCAGCTCCTGTCCATTATCCAACAGTTTCGCCATGGCCCACAGCAGGTTGGCTATGCCCTGGGAGTTAAATTGGTCTTTCTGTGTGTTCACATGGGGCAACAGTGCGGCCACGGCCTCGTTGAACTCCGGTGTCCGCTTATGCCCATTGTCCACCAGTTTCGCCATGGTCCACAGCAGGTTGGCGATATTTTGAGGAATAAATTGGTCATTCTGCGCGCTCACGAGGGGCAACAGTGCGGCCACGGCCTCGTTGAACTCCGGTGTCTGCTCCTGCCCGTTGTCTACCAGTTTCGCCATGGCCCACATCAGGTTGGCGATACCCTGGGCATTGAATTGGTCTTTCTGTGTGTTCACCCGGGGCAATAGCGCAGCCAAGGCCTCTTTGCGTTCTGGTGTCCGCTCCTGCCCGTTGTCCACCAGCTTCGCCAGGGCCCACAGCAGGTTGGTAATACTCTGGGCATTAAACTGGTCATTATGTGCGTTCACGGAGGGCAACAGCGTGGCTTCAGCCTCGTTGAGTTCTGGTGTCCGCTCCTGACCGATGTCCACCAGTTTCGCCATGGCCCACAGCAGGTTGGCGATACCCTGAGCACTAAATTGGCCTTTCTGTGCGCTCACGTAGGGCAAAAGCGCGGCCACGGCATCGTTGAGCCCTGGTGTCCGCTCCTGCCCGTTGTCCACCAGTTTCGCCATAGCCCACAGCAAGTTGGCAATTTCCTGCCGTGTAAAGTGAGCTTTCTGTGCGTTGATGGTGGGCAAAAGCGCGGCCACGGCATCGTTGAGCCCTGGTGTCCGCTCCTGCCCGTTGTCCACCAGTTTTGCCATGGCCCACAGCAGGTTGGCGATATGCTGAGGAATAAATTGGTCTTTCTGTGCGTTTACCAGGGGCAACAGCGCGGCCACGGCATCGTTGAGCCCTGGTGTCCGCTCCTGCCCGTCAGACACCAGTTTCGCCAGGGCCCACAGCAGGTTGGCAATCTGCTGAGGAGTCAATTGGTCTTTCTGTGCGTTCACGTGGGGCAGCAGCACGGCTACGGCCTCATTTAGCTCCGTTGTCTGTTCCTGCCCGTTGTTCACCAGCTTCGCCATGGCCCACAGCAGGTTGGCGATCTGCTGAGGAATAAATTGGTCTTTCTGTGCATTCACGCGGAGCAACAGCCCGGCCACGGCCTCCCTGATATCTGGTGTCTGCTTCTGCCCGTTGTCCACCAGCTTCGCCATGGCCCACAGCAGGTTGGCGATACCCTGTGGTTTAAAGTTGGCTTTCTGTGCGTTCACGAAGGGCAATAGCGCGGCCACAGCCTCGTTGAGTTCTGGTGTTCGCTTCTGTCCGTTGTCCACCAGTTTCGCCAGGGCCCACAGCAGGTTGGCAATTTCCTGTGATTTAAAGTTAGCTGTCTGTGCGTTCACGTTGGGCAACAGTGCGGCCAAAGCTTTGTTGAGCGCTGGTGTCAGCTCCTGCCCGTTTTCCACCAGTTTCGCCAGGGCCCACACCAGGTTGGCGATACCCTGGGCATTGAATTGGTCTTTCTGTGTGTTCACGTGGGGCAATAGCGCGGCCACGGCCTCTTTGAGCCTTGGTGCCCGCTTCTGACCGTTGTTCACCAGTTTCGCCATGGACCACAGCAGGTTGGCGATATCCTGCGCATTAAATTGGTCTTTCTGTACCTTCACGCAGGGCAACAGCGCAGCCACGGCCCCTTTGAGCTCTGGTGTCTGCTCCTGTCCGTTGTCCACCAGTTTTGCCATGGACCACAGCAGGTTGGCGATACCCTGTGGCTTAAAGTTAGCTTTCTGTGCCGTCACGCAGGGCAACAGCGCGGCCACGGCCTCTTTGAGCCTTGGTGCTTGCTCCTGCCCGTTTTCCACCAGTTTCGCCATGGTCCACAGCAGGCTGGAAATTTCCTGTGGTTTGAAGTTAGCTGTCTGTGCGTTCACGAGGGGCAACAGCGCGGCAACGACCCGTTTGATCTCTGATGCCCACTCCTGCCCGTTGTTCTCCAGTTTCACCATGGCCCACAGCAGGTTGGCGATACCCTGAGGTTTAAAGTTAGCTTCCTGTGTCACGTGGGGCAGCAGCGCGGCCACGGCCTCTTTAAACTCTGGTGTTCGCTTCAGCCCGTTGTCCAGCAGTTTCACCATCGCCCACAGTATGTTGGCGATATTCTGAGGAATAAATTGGTCATTCTGTGCGCTCACGTGGGGCAACAGCGCGGTAACAGCCTGTTTGAGCTCTGGTGTCAGCTCCTGCCCATTGTCCACCAGTTTCGCCATGGCCCACACCAGGTTGGCGATTCCACGGGCATCAATATCCCTGGCTTCAGGTTTTTGGTTGCACTTGAATATTACTACATCAAGTAGCGCTGACAATAAGACAGCTTGAGTACGTTTAAAACGCTCATCCATGGGTTTATGAGGGGTAAAAACACCTGCTGAGGTCAATGAATGAAATGTTGTCGTCAGGCTCAGCCAATTCCAGCTCCGCGTTACTGTAAAATTTTGCAGCAGACGTATCAGCTGGCTTTGTTCATCCCGATTTAAAGGTCTTTTAACAACTGACGTGTATTTTTTAATTGAACTGGCGTATCGACCATGATTTCTCCCGTCATAACGATGACCGAAATGATCAGATTTACTCACCAGATCAGCCATTATTTCCTGTTTGATGAGGGCATTAAAATCTTGAGCAGGGTTTACCGAACGGCACTGTAGATGTTGAGAAGAGCGTACACCAGAAGAATGGCAAAATTCATTACGCCCCGTGCGGGGGGGATTATTCCATTGTCTGACTGTGGCATGTCTATATCGCCCATGCCTTGAAGAAGCGGCATGGCCATCCGGTCGGTTGTAATCATTGTTTGATCTTGCACATTTACCACTGATACCACCAGAACTTCTATCCATAATTATATTTCATTAATTCATGAAAATATAAAAAGCAGACTGTTGTGCGGTTCATAAGTTCATTTTGCTGAAGTGTTTATCAGCTACCCTGGCAACGGTCCTGCCACATAGGCAGGTGTCGAATCAGCGTTTTTTTCTTTTTTTCCCAGGCTTGGGACCAAGCGGGTCTGGCAAAAGATCATATTCTTTTTTCAGGTATTCTTGCAGCTGAGTCCGGTGATGATCCTTCGCCCGATTTATCAGGGGAATGTAGTCACCACGGGTTCGGATGTAACCGCCCTCCTGGAGCAATTCCTGAACCAGTTTGATGCTTCCGCCCATGGCAGCTGCCGAGATGAGGGTTTCATGCTTTGTGCTGTTTTTTTCAAAGGTTGCCCCTGCACGGCGCAAGTCATTGACCAACTCGTAGTGACCGGCCGAGGCCGCTGCCCAGATCGGGGTAAGGCTGCCGACACTGTTGGCATTCACATCCGCACCCAGTTCGAGCAAGTACTTGACCAGATTGCGGTCACCGGCCAGGGCCGCAGCAAGAATCGGGGTCCCATAGCCGGTACTGTTGGCATTCAGATCCGCACCCTGTTCGAGCAAGTACTTAACCAGCTCATGGTCTCCAGCTCGGGCCGCAACCCAGATCGGAGTATCGTATCCTGAACTGAATGCATTGACGTTAGCACCCTTTGCAACCAGAAAACTCACAATATCAGGGTGGCCTTTTTTGGCCGCAATCCAGATCGGGGTGTTACGGCCTGTTTTGCAACCGTCAAGGTCAGCACCGTTCTCAACCAGTAATGCCACTATATCAAGGTGTTTCGAACTGGCTGCCAGGTAAAGGGGAATGTTAAAGCTTTTCATAGAGCCGTTGACGTTTACACCGTGTTCAATAAAGTACTTCACTACGTCAATGTGCCCCCCAACGATGGCTGCATCGATCGGGGTGTCGCAGTTTATGCAGATATCTTCACTGACGCCTGCCTGATGCAGGTAACTTACAACGTCAACATGGCCATATTTGGCTGCTTCCATGATCGGTGATGCAAAAAGCTTGTCGGTCCTTGCGCCTTTCTCATGGAGGTAGCGCACCAGCTCAAGATGACCCTCCCCGGCTGCTGCGGCAATGGGACATTCATGTACCTTCCAGTTCATATTGATATCCGCGCCCTGATCAAGCAATGCTTCCACGGCCTCCTTGTTGCCAGTTCGGGCCGCCTCAACCAGTTGCTTGCTCAGCTTTTTCTGTTGCTCGCTCAACGCTTTGGAGGTGGTCAGGGTGGACGACATCATGGGCTCGACAATTTTTTCCGGTACGATCATCTTTCTTGTTTTTTTACCCGTTGCGGGCTGGCTGGAATGTTCAACCGGGTGTGGTGTTTCGCGTTTTGCTGCCGTTTTTTTGCGTTTGTTTTTTTTGTCATTGGCTTGAGCAGGTGCCGGAGATGAAGAGCTGGCAGCAGTAGTGTGTTCACCTCTGATATTCATGGTCTTGAAACCTCTGTTTGTATTTACTTACACAAGACAATCAAATTTTGTTTTTTATCCCGGTCAAGCAAAAAAAAGCCTGTCGCTCGGCAGATCCCAAGGATTTATTGAAGAGTGATCTTTGTTAAGACATAGCTCATGGAGGTAACCCTAATCATAAATCTTGAATCGCTTCAAAAGATAAAACCAAGCCAGTTTCGGCTTCCCTTGTTTTGCGTTAAGAACAAAGACCCCAGCTTTCATTTTGCCTTACTTCTTGAAGACCAGGCTACATAGGGTTTACCGGGTTCGTAATATTTACCTTTTTCCCAAACTCCATCCCATACCTTATAGACCTTGGGCAGCTGGTATTTCATTTCCTCATAATTACTGAACAACTTCAGAAAACGTTCCAGTTCCTCTGTCTTGTAAGTGCGCAAAAGATGGGCTATTGATCTTCCACTTTCAACGGATTCAGCGATGTGCTCTGGTAATGGTTTGTCAGGATGGACTGACAGATGCTCAGGAAAGTAAGCCAGTGTCGCTTGATCATCCAAATATTGCAGTGCCTGATAGAGATGTCCTGTTTCCAGTCCTCTCTCGGATTGAGCCAGTATCCGGGACAACTCAGAAGCAGCAAGACTGAGTTCATTTGCCGATACCCTGAAGTCTACTTTGGTTTTTTTGCCAATATGACTTAGCTCATCCGGTGACAATCCCATGGTAAGACCAATCAAATACCAGTTGTGGCTCAATGGCAAACACCTCAAAAAATCCAGCGTCAGCGGTTTCGAACCGGTCATCTCCGGGTCTGTGCCATCATTGTGCACATCCTGCCAGAAGAGCGGTTTGAGGACGGGAGGCTTTTCAGGACTGGAGACGCAAAACCAGGGATAACGTTTTATTTTTCCAGCGATCAAATCCTCTAATCTCTCAACACAGTTGCTGGACTTAACAGCTTGCGACGAAGCATACGCAACATGTTCCGAAGTAAGTTGGGGCAGACAACGGAATGCTGCATGCAGTAATTTTGTGATATACAGGTAGCCGGGTTCTTTTTTACAAATTCTATAGAGAATTTTCTGGATTATGTGCAGCGGCAACCCAAGTGCACGACCGAAAGATTCAGCATCCACTCCTATCATTCCAAGATCATAGGCATAATGGTGAATCTGATTTCTCAAACTCAAACTGTGTTGTTCAGAAAAATTAAAACGAGGTGGAAACCCTTTCAGGGATTCAATTAACTGGTGTGCAGTATTGATGGCCATAATTTCAGGATTGCTCAATATTTTTACCAGCTCATTTACGGTCATTCGCCCCTCTTTGGTATCCAGAATTTTTTTCAGTAGCAGGGGGGTTGACAGACACTTGTCAACAATAATGGAGCGTTGTCGCAAATCCTTATCCTTCATCAGTTCCGGGTATCCAGCGCAATAAGCCACGGTTGCGGTCGGGACAGAGCGGAGGTATTCATCACCAATGAAGATTTTGTGCAACTTGAAAAAATCCAGTTCATGATTCAGTGCAGCATTGTCGTCAACAGCCCGGACACCGGCAGGCCATTCACCGCAGAACTGTCTTTGATCAACGGCAATACCAAAGATGTCACAGTACCGTGCAACCAGATCGGGCCTTGAGATCCCCCCCAGCATGGTCAGCAATTTGCCATGGGGTATGGTAAGTTTTTCCCGGGCCAGTCCATGCTGCTGTGAATACCAGGACAAATAATCAAATTTTTGTGTTGAGTGCTCAAGGTTGTGTTGTATATTTTTTTTATTGATTTCCGCTATGGGTAAGCCCAGATATATAGCAAACAGAAGGTGATGACAGGGTGTTAGTTCCTGCTTGATTTGCGGCGGCAACTGAGACCAGGAAACAAGATCATCAAGGTGTGGTTCAGGTAATGAGGCAGGTTCAGAAGTGGGTTTTACACTCCTTGCCAATATTGCCATATCTATTACGGTCGATGTCGACTCCGGTCTCATATCTATATCTATCACAGTTGATGCCAACTCCGGGGCTATATCTGTTACGGTTGATCCCGACACCGGGGCTGGGTGGGTAGCTTCGGCAAGAGTGACCGGCTTTCCGTTAAAAGCAGACTCAGGATCTTTAGTGGTTACATCCTTTTTTGGTTGATGAACTTGTGCGAGACAGACGGGCTTATCAAGTTGGGGAGGCCGTTGATTATTGGTTAAATTGATCATCTTTTAGCTCCTCTGATAATAATGTTTTAACGTTGCTTTGCTCTGCCCCGGCTAATGGATGGACAGATTAAAGACTGATGCAATCAGCAGGCATGAAAACTGGTGGGCAATTGAAGTCTAATAACCAGAACCAGCTGAACAAGCATGAATTAAGACAAAAAAAGTGACAAACCGTTCATTAATTGCTCACAGCTCCGGACTTGAAGGCCTCCCTTATCCGGCTCTTCCTATCCAACCGCTGACACAGCCCGGTCTTTCCCTGGCGATAATCCCTGCAAGCCAAAATATCTCTGCTACGCTTCTCTTGCCTTCCCATGGTCATCCACCATTAGTCAGGAGATCTGATGAATACTGCTATTTCGCCAGCCCCTGCCGTCCCTTTCGTTTTAAATAATTCCTGCCCCGTGTGCCAGCAGACATTTGCTGATCAACAAGAAATCACCGTTGCCACTTGTCAGCATCGATATCATGAACAGTGCATCACTCCCTGGCTGAACAACTCTAAAGGGATTGCCCAGCGCAGTGTCGATGTTGTGCAGCAGGTACCTGGCCATGGCAGTGCAGCTGAACCACTGCTTGACCAGGCCGCTGTTCTCGATGAACCCCTGCAATGCTGTCGTTCCGGGGATATGGAGGCGTTGTCTGGCTGGCTGGATCGGGAGCCGATGCTGGCCCGTCAGAGCTTTTACTCAGCATTTTACGGCGGCCATGTCACGCTGCTGCACATTGCTGCCCAGACGGGCAATGAGGCGTGTGTACAGATGCTTGTTAACCATAATTCCAATGTCAATGCCGTCTCCTCTGTCGGCGTGACACCCCTGCACTTTGCCGCAGGATATGGCCACGAGCAGTGTGTCAAAACATTGATCAATAATGGTGCCAATATGAATATCCGGGACAGTATGGGCAGAAGCCCCCTGCACAGTGCTGCCCTGCATGGTCAAGTGACGTGTGTGGAGCGTTTTCTTGAATTCAGGGCGGCTGGCAATGAAATTGACCTGTTTGACACTACCCCCCTGCATCTCGCAGCTATGATGGGGCATGATGCCTGTGTGGCAGCCATACTCTTCACCGGGCGCAGAGAGAAGCACGGTGAGAGGAGTGAGAGGAGTTGGGTGAAGTATGAAGAGAATATAGATGCCACCTGTGATCACCATCATACGGCACTGCACCTTGCCGTTCTTAATGGTCATGGCAAGTGTGCACAAATCCTGCTCGATCATGGTGCCAATGTGAACGCCATTCTGGACAAGGGCAAGACACTCCTGCATGTTCTCACCCGCAGTGGCCCCATCGATTTCTTGCAAGTGCTCCTTGATCAAGGGCTGGATGTCAATGCCAAAGACGACAATGGGCAGACAGCCCTGCACATTGCCGCCCTTGGTGGCGGTGTGAATTTTATGGAACTGTTGCTCAATCGCAATGTCAGCCTGCTTGACGCCAGGGACAACGACGGCTCTACTCCCCTGCACCTGGCAGCCCTGGCTGGCAAGGCCCGGTGCGTGGAATTACTGCTGAACCGGCAGGCAAACGTCAACTGCCGCAACAACAGGAACCTGTCACCCCTGAGCAACGCTGCCCATCAAGGGTATCCAGAGTGTATAAAACTTTTACTGGCTCATGGTGCCGGGTTTCTTGAAGCCAGCACCATCCTTGGCTGGTCGCCACTGCACAGCGCCGCCGACCATGGACACGTTGAATGTGTGGAGCTTTTGCTTGGTGCCGGGCACAACGTCAATGCGGTCAACCGTGACGGTATAACCGCTCTGCACCGGGCCACCCAGACTCCCCAGCGGAATTCTGTGGACATCCTGATCAGGCATGGTGCCAATATCCATGCCCTCACAGAGGGCCACAATACCCCCCTCCATAATACGACCCTGTTCGACAGTGTGGAGTATCTGCAGACCTTGATCAGGCTGGGGGCTGATATCAATGCCAGGACTCTTTATGGCTTGACGCCTCTGCATATTGCTGCCCGGGAAGGGAGTGTGAAATGTATGAAAGTCTTGCTTGAGCATCAGGCGCTGATCATAAGCTCCCAACGCGGTGGGGGATGGACGCCCCAGCATTTTGCCAGCAAACATGGTCACAGCGAATGCCTTCGGTTGCTGTTGATGGACAAAAGGGCGAGCATTAATCCAAAGGATGGGATGGGCCATACCCCCCTGCACATCGCTGCCCAGTTTGGCAGGATTTCCTGTATGACTGTGCTGTTGAATCACAAAGACTCGGTGTATATCAATGCCAGGAGTAATAAGAAATTGAGCCCCTTGCATATAGCCGCACAGTTGGGCCAGTTGGAAAGTGTCGAGCTTCTTTTGGCTTACAAAGCGGATATCAACTTCAAGAATAAACGTGGCCAGACTCCCCTGCACCTGGCCACCATAAGCGATCAGAGGCAGTGTGTGCAGGTTCTGGTCGACAACAATGCCGATATCACTACCTTGGATGACAACAACTACTCCCCCCTATGCCACGCTGTCCGCCTTGGTTATACCGCATGCATGGAGCTGTTGCTTGATGCGATGGAAAAGACTGGAATTTCCCTCAATCAGTTGCAGGGAGGGATATCTCTTTTGCATATCGCTGCCCAGTGTGGCCAGATCGACTGTGCCCAGATCCTGGTTAACAAAGGGATAGATGTTAATAACAGGTCGGCTGCAGGCTTTACGCCCCTGCACATGGCCATAAAGAAAGACAAGGTAGAAAGTGCACAATTCCTGCTCTGTAACGGGGCAAATATCCATGCGACCACCAGCACAGACGAGACGGTGCTGCATGTTGCGGTTAAGGGAAATGCCGTTGGGTCTTTGCCCGTTCTGATCGATAGCGGCGCTGATATCCATGCCAGGGATTGCCATGGCCAGACACCCCTGGAACTGGCCAGGAAGAAACAACGTAAGCAGCTGATCTTGATGCTCGAAAAGGCAGAACAATCCCTGGGCCGAAATCCTGACCATGATGAATGGCAATTGTCGTGCATTGCTGATTGCTCGCGCTCCCGGGAATCCGTTGTGGATGAAGTGCTTTCAGGCCATTCCCAACCACAAGGCCATCAGCCGGATGACTTCTGTCAGTTCTGGTTGACTGAGTGAGCCGATGGTTTTGCCGATTCTGTCTGCTTTTATAGTGGTGATTTTATCAATCATCACTTGAGAGGTTTTGTTGAGCCCGTTTTCTTTACTTTCAAACAGGGTGTAGAGAAATAGGGGCACATCCCTCAACTCTCCTGTGATTGGCAAAAGAGTGACCGAAGGGTGTTCTGGAAACAGGTTGGATTGGATGATTAAGGCTGGCCTGGGTTTGCCATCGTCTCCCTTGATTGAGACGGTAACGATGTCGCCGCGCTTCATGCCCAGCCCTCATCGTCGCTGGTTTGTTCAATCCAGTCCATGGTGTCGCGTTCCAGTTTATCGGACTTGAGCATAGCAGATTGTCGCTGACACTCCAGACCGAAGCCCTTGATCCGTGTATCAGGAACCCGGATCTGTAAAGGGCGCAAACCAGCCTGACGCAATGTTTCTCTGTGACTTTCTACACGTTTCCAGGTGGTTTTGGACTGGTTAATATTGGTAGACATAATGCCTCCGTGGCTAAGTTTTCATAATGGTGGTTATGTCACATGCAACGTAGCAGGCAGGGCATTAAGGTCAAGTTACTGAAAAAGACGAACCACCGAAACGTCCGGATCACGGCTGGCACCGGCATCCCTCAGAGCCTGCAGGTACTCATCCCACATCGCTTCTTTGTTATGACACAGCTCATGGAGGTAACCCCAGTCATAAATCCCACTGTTATGCCCATCATCAAACACCAGCTTGATGGCATATTGGCCAACCATTTCCACGCCGGTGATGGCCACATTCAGTTTACCGGTCTGCAAAACAGGGTTGCCATGACCACGAACCTCGGCAGATGGGCTTAATACCCGGAGAAACTCCGCTTCCAGCTGGAACGTGTCATGACCAAACTGAATCTCCAGGGTTTTGGAGCGCTTATGCAGTTTAATGGCGGAAGGAATTGGGGTAGTCATTTCGGGCGGGGGTTCCACTCATAGAAAAGAGTAAGAGAGTGAAAGGAGTGACCAACTGACCACTCCCTATCAAACATCAGAGGATATAACGACTCAGGTCTTCATCCTGAACCAGTTCACCCAGGTGTTTATCAACATAAGCCGCATCAATCTTCAGTGGCGCGCCATCCTGGGCTGAGGCCAGATCTGCTGCACCAAAGGAGACTTCTTCCAGCAGACGCTCCATCACTGTATGGAGACGGCGGGCACCGATATTCTCAGTACGCTCATTCACCTGCCAGGAAACCTCCGCCAGGCGGCGAATGGCATCCTCGGCAAACTCGATATTGAGCGACTCTGTGGCCATCAGCGCCTGGTATTGTTCCGTCAGAGATGCATCCGGCTCGGTCAGAATGCGCATAAAGTCTTCAGAAGAGAGCGCTTTCAGTTCAACACGGATGGGCAGACGTCCTTGCAGCTCCGGAATCAGATCAGAAGGCTTGGCCAGGTGGAACGCACCGGAGGCAATAAACAGAATGTGATCTGTCTTCACCATGCCGTATTTGGTAGAAACGGTACAACCTTCGATCAATGGCAGCAGGTCACGCTGCACACCTTCACGGGAGACATCGGCATTGGAAGCCCCGGAGCGCCTGGCCACTTTGTCAATTTCGTCAATAAAGACGATACCGTTCTGCTCAACAGCGTCAACCGCCTTGGTCTTGAGCTCGTCTTCATTAACCAGCTTGGCCGCTTCCTCTTCCTGAACCAGACGCATGGCATCCTTGACTTTCAGCTTCCGCTTTTTGGATTTGCCGGTATTCAGGTTCGAGAACATGTTCTGCAGCTGGCTGGTCATCTCTTCCATGCCCGGAGGAGCCATGATTTCAACACCCATGGCCGCTTCACGCACATCAATCTCAATCTCTTTATCGTCCAGGTCACCTTCACGGAGTTTTTTGCGGAACACCTGACGGGTTGAGTTGTCCTGAGGCTGAGACGACTCTTCACCAAAAGAACGGGGAGGCGGCAGCAGGGCATCCAGAATGCGCTCTTCAGCGGCATCCAGCGCACGGTGACGAACGCGCTCCATCTCCATCTCACGGAGCATTTTGATGGCAGCATCCATCAGGTCACGGACAATGGACTCGACATCGCGGCCCACATAACCCACTTCGGTAAACTTGGTGGCTTCCACCTTGATAAACGGTGCATTGGCCAGTTTGGCCAGACGCCGGGCAATCTCGGTTTTACCAACGCCGGTGGGGCCGATCATCAAAATATTTTTCGGGCTGATCTCGTTACGCAGATCTTCATTCAACTGCATTCTGCGCCAGCGGTTCCGAAGGGCAATCGCTACAGCGCGTTTGGCCTCGTCCTGGCCAATAATATGTTTGTCCAGCTCATGGACAATTTCACGGGGTGTCATATCTGACATATCAGAAACTCGTTAGATCGCTATTGTTTCAAGCTGCAGGAAGCTCTTCGATGACTTGGTTTGAGTTGGTGTAGACACAGATATCTGCGGCGATACCCAGACTCTTTTCAACGATATCCCGGGCACCCATTTCTGTGTTATGAAACAGTGCCTTGGCAGCTGCCTGGGCATAAAAACCACCGGAACCGATGGCCAGGATGCCATCTTCCGTCTCCATGACATCGCCATTACCGGTGATGATCAGGGAGGCCGTGGCATCAGCAACAATCAGCATGGCTTCCAGACGTTGCAGGGCCCGCTCGGTTCGCCACTCTTTGGCCAGCTCAACCGCTGATTTGGTCAGTCGTCCCTGGTGTTTTTCCAGCTGGGCTTCAAAACGCTCAAACAGGGTGAAGGCATCAGCGGTACCACCGGCAAACCCGGCAATCACTTTACCTTTATACAGTCGGCGTACTTTGTGGGCGTTGCCCTTGATTACGGCATCACCCAGCGAAACCTGGCCATCACCACCGATCACCACACTGCCGCCACGACGTACCGACAGAATAGTTGTGCCACGATACTGTTCCAAGGCTCGCTCCTTAATAAAAAACGGATAACAGGGCCTTATATGGGGCAGGGAAATAAATTATCAAGAGGGGCGGAAGAGAAAACCCGCCCGCAATGGTGCTTTTTCTATTTCAACTGTAACAAAAGACTATCAATGTTTTTGCTGGCCAGCACTTCCTGGGCATTGTGCAGTGAGGCCCGGTCGGCAAATGGTCCCAGCTGCACCCGATGCCAGGTTTCCCCTGTGCCAACACTGACTTTCTCGACTTTGGGACTCAAACCTTCCAGCAGCAATTGCACCCTGAGTCGCTCGGCATCCTTGTCGCTGCGGAAGGAACCGGCCTGCAGCAGATATTTTTTAGCGCTGGCGGCCGGTTTCTGATCCGGCTTACTCTCTGGTTTTCTGGCAGAGACTGGTTCCGGTTTCAGTTCCGGCTCCGCAATGGATACCGTCACTTCCGACTCAGGCAGCAGGGTATAAAAATCAAACACCGGCTGATTATCTTTTTTCTGTTCATCCCCGGACGATGACTGGACCTGCCCGGCGACGCTGCGCACATCTTTGGCAGAGGGCGTCAGCCCTGCCAGAAAAGCAGCAAACACACCAATAACCAGACCTGCCAGCAACCAGGCCCAGTTGGGCAGAGACACACCGGCAGATTTACCGGCATTGGTCGATTTACTGGCTCCCCGCCTGCTATTGTTTGATCTGGATGTCATATCTCTCAACTTATCTATTGTCAGGTCTGTGTTTGTCCGGCTGTTTATGAACACACCCGGATAAAGATACCATTATCTCCAGCCTTACTGGTATAAGTTCAAGCACAGCGATTGCTTCTATTGAGACACATGGCCTTTTTCGATAGCATTCCCGCCATTTAAATTCCAGCGAGTTTTAACCAAGGACTCATGCATGAATATTCTCAAGCTGCTTGAAGACAAAGTCATCAAAGCGCTTATTGCTGCGGGTGCTCCAGAGGGGACCCCGGCCATGGTTCGTCCCGGCGCACGGGCGAACTTTGGTGATTACCAGTGCAACGCCGTGATGGCTGCGGCCAAAAAAATGGGGATGAACCCACGGGAACTGGCACAAAAAGTGATCGACAATCTGGATCTTGATGGCATTGCCAGCAAGGTTGACATTGCCGGACCCGGTTTCATCAACATTCATCTCGCCCCCCAGTGGCTGGCCAGCAGTCTTCAGTCTGCCGTCCACGATCCCCGGGCTGGAGTTGCACAGACCGACAACAGGCAAACCGTGGTGGTTGATTACTCAGCGCCGAACGTTGCCAAAGAGATGCACGTTGGCCACCTGCGCTCCACCATTATCGGTGACTCAACCGCCAGAACCCTGGAGTTTCTCGGACACAAGGTAATCCGCCAGAACCACCTGGGGGACTGGGGTACGCAATTTGGCATGCTGATCGCCCACCTGGAAGAACTGGAGAAAGAGAACCAGGAAGCCATGAGCATGGAGCTTTCTGACCTGGAAACGTTCTATCGCGAAGCCAAGAAGCATTTTGATGACAACCCGGACTTCGCCACCCGCGCCAGAAGCTATGTGGTTCGCCTGCAGGCCGGCGACGAGTACTGCCTGAAACTGTGGAAAAAACTGGTGGATACCACCCTGTCACACAACCAGGATACCTACGACCGCCTGAATGTCTCACTGACCACTGCTGATGTGATGGGGGAAAGCGCCTATAACGACAGCCTGCCCGTGATCATTCAGCTGCTGGATGAACAGGGACTGTTGAGCGAAGACAGCGGTGCCAGGGTTGTCTTTCTGGATGAGTTCAAAAACAAGGATGGCGACCCAATGGGCGTCATCGTCGAGAAGTCCGGAGGTGGTTTCCTTTACACGACCACCGACCTGGCGGCGATCCGTCACCGCTGCCATACCCTGAACGCCGATCGCGTTCTCTATTACGTAGATGCACGCCAGGGACAGCATTTCGACCAGGTATTCACCATTGCCCGCAAGGCAGGATTTGCGTCTGACCACGCGTCACTGGAACACCACGCCTTTGGCATGATGCTGGGCAAAGATGGCAAACCGTTCAAGACCCGAGCCGGCACCACCATCAAGCTGGCAGACCTTCTGGACGAGGCGGAAGAACGCGCAGCCGCCCTGATTGCCAGCAAATCCGACGACCTTTCAGAAGAGCAGAAGGTAAATGTGATCCGCTCTGTGGCCATTGGCTCGGTAAAATATGCGGACCTTTCCAAAAACCGGACCAGCGACTACGTTTTTGACTGGGATAACATGCTGGCCTTTGAGGGCAATACCGCACCTTACCTGCTCTATGCCTACACCCGGATCATGAGCATCTTCCGCAAGGCCGGTATCAGCGAGTCTGACCTCACTGGTGATATCCTGATTGAGAACGATGCTGAACGGGAGCTGGCCCTGCTGCTGTGCCGCTTCAGCGAAACCATTGAATCCGTTGCCAGAGAAGGCCTGCCACATCAGCTGTGCGCCTATCTGTACGACATCTCCGGTGCCTTTATGAAGTTCTATGAAGCATGCCCGGTGAACAAGGAAGGCGTTTCTGAAGACCTGCGCAACAGCCGCCTGCAGATCTGCGCCCTGACCGCCAGAACCCTGAAGCTGGGTCTTGGCCTGCTGGGCATTGAAACCGTCGAGCAGATGTAATAATACCCGCCTGACACCCAATGTCAGGCCCTCTATCGCCTTATTTGCAATTATTTTGCCCAATTAGCCAACATTGGCGGAACTTTTCCGAAACCTCATAGTCTAGAACAATAGTTCAAAAGAATTTTAATAAGGAGGTTAACCATGATTGGTTCTGCCATACCAGGTGGAATAGCCCGATTAACCAAGAGGTTTATCAGTTATTCCGAGCCCGTGTCTCGACCTTTAGCCATGTTCGTAGCTGGACGTATTGGCGGAGGTATAACTGTACAGTTTGGCCCCAGGGCTGTTAAAGCTGTTGTCGACTATACAGTTACTGGCTATTTTGCAAAGCAGCTTTGCTGTCTAACAGCAAATGCGTTTTTTGGCCCATACTATTACCCTGCCGGCCAGGTGATATTTTCCGGCCTTGCAGCAGTAAGCCCGGGGCCTGTAGCGATTGCCGATAAAATTACTCCATACTTCTACCATCAGCGTTATCTGGCCGAGCTTGACAAAAGCGACTTTGACCCGACGCGATTGGAAGCTGAAGATGTGGAACTTGAAGGAGTGGAAGAGGGCTATGTAAATTACACCTACGAGCCACTCCCTGTTGATGAGTCTACTTACTGTTTCTTCAACAAGGAAGATGCTGAAGGCATGCCACCCTTGCTTCCCCTCAATGGCAAGCCTGAGTTTGAAATGGAGGTATTCAAAACGGTCGAAACAGATGCTGCCGAGGATGATAATGCTGCACTGTAGCCAAAATATGGATCATCAGCCTATTACCAGGCTTGATGATCCATTCCGTTTTTCGGTATTTGACGCTAAGACTCCAGCAGAAACGTCACCGGCCCATCATTGAGCAGAGAGACTTTCATATCTGCACCAAAGCGGCCGGTGGCAACATTGTGATGCAGAGCTTCAGCCCGCTCAACAAAGTAGTGATATAGCTTTTCTCCCTGCTCAGGAGAGGCCCCGGCGCTGAAACCCGGGCGCAATCCTTTACGGGTATCCGCAACCAGAGTGAACTGGGAAACAATAAGCAGGCCGCCCCTCACATCGCGCAAACCAAGGTTCATCCTGCCCTGATCATCACTGAAAATTCGATATTTCAACACTTTTTCCAGCAGTTTATCCGCCAGAGCCAGGTCATCTCCTTTTTCGACACCCAGCAACAGAAGAATGCCGGAACCGATTTCTCCGACCGTTTCCCCATCTACCACCACGCTGGCATGACTGACCCGCTGAATCAAACCTTTCATCGATGCATCTCGAGTTGTTTTTCCAATACGCTCTGCTTTTATGGAGCCAATCTTCGGGCAAAATCATCCGTTGCCCTAACCAGTGCATCCACAATACCCGGCTCACAGGAAGCGTGACCCGCATCCCGGATAATCTGCAAATCTGCCTGCGACCAGTGATCCACAAGCGCCTGCGCATTATCCAGCGGACAGATCATGTCATAACGCCCATGCACGATCACGCCGGGAATGGCTGATATCAGATTCATCTTCTCTATAATCTGATTCGGGTTAATGAAGGACTTATGTTTAAAGTAATGACACTCTATCCGCGAAAGAGATAAGGCCAGGTGTGGATCAGCAAAATGATCCACCAGTTCATGGTTGGGTCGCAGGGTTGCCGTATTACCCTCCCACAAAGACCAGTGCTTGGCAGCATTCATTCTGGCCAGTTCATCCTCGCCAAACAGCCGCTGATAGTAAGCTTCCAGAAGATCGCCTCGTTCACCTTCCGGTATCAGCTCAAGGAAGTGTGCCCAATGATCCGGAAATACTCTGCTGGCTCCCTCTTTATAAAGCCAGTCAAGATCCTGTTGCCGGGAAAGAAAAACTCCCCTGAGAACCAGTCCTGACACACGCTTCGGGTGCGCCTGGGCATACAGCAACGAAAGTGTTGAGCCCCAGGAGCCGCCAAATACCAGCCACCGCTCAACTCCCAGGTTTTCACGAATCAACTCCATGTCTTCAATCAGTGCAGTGGTATTATTGTGCTCCAGTTCAGCATGGGGTCTGGAGCGGCCACTCCCCCTCTGATCAAAAAGAATAATCCGATACTTTTCCGGATCAAAAAAACAGCGATCCTGCTCTGTACAACCGGCACCCGGTCCACCATGCACGAAAAGAACCGGTAGCCCATCCTGAGAACCACACTCTTCAATGTATATCTCATGAATATCATCAACTTGCAGGTGCCGGTTAGCGTAGGGTTTGATGGCAGGATACAGGGTGCGCATGGAAAATCCTTTCAGGAAAACACCAGAACAATGCTTAACCTTAACCTTAAACGGTTATTGCGGCAAAGGGCACGTCGTCACTTTTAAAAACATCACTTGAACTAATTCGGCGGCAACCTGTCTGAGACTTAGAACATAAACATCCTCTACTGATAACACCACGCCATTCAGCTACGTACACCGACCTCTCTGGAGAGGGTAATAAAACAGCAACAGCCCGAAGAATATGAAATACCAACCTGGAAAAGTAATTAAAACAATTGTGGTCTTTTTGATCATCCTAATGGCAATTCCCGCCAGAGCATCCCGGTACTTCTCTGATGATGATCAAATAATGATTCAGCAATGGGTAGCCAGGACGGGCTTTAAGATTTACTCAACCAATCCTGAAACCCAACAGAATGATCGCAGGCAATATACCCTGACGGCTTTACAAGCCCTGCATACCTGTCGACCCGAACAATTTTATCGCTATCTTTCACAACTGCTTATTTCGGCAGGCAGAACGGCAGATGGTGAGCTGCACCAACTGCTTCAGCCAGCATTGAATCTAAATAAAAAAGAGAAAAACGTCTTTGAAACGTTCATCCTTGAGCAGAGCAAAGATGACCTTGCGGCCTGGTTAAGCCATCACACGGAACTGGATAAGCATCTCGCCCGTGATGACGAACTCTATAACAACCTGTTTGAACTATTAACCAGAACCACCATTAGCAACACCAGGGTTTGCCCAGAAATGTTAATGCTGGAGAACTTCAAGGGGGTTAAGGAGAAGCGGCATGCGGTTTTGCAATGCATCGCCCTGTCAGCGAATCTGTATATTGTTGATATCGATATCAGCCACAACCGAATAGCCACCAGCAAAATACTGGGTACAGGGCCCGTCAGCACCGATCTGACGTCCTCGCCAGCAGTGGTTCTGGACAATAGTGAAGACCTGTTTGCAACCATTCCTGAACTCTACGACAACCCGCACATCAACCCGGTCATATTACTCACCTCACCGTTGGAATACGGTTTTCTGGTCTCTCACCGACTGAGCCAGAAAAGCAACAGGCCCCCGGTATCTCCCCTGACAACGGCCGACATTGAACAAATGCGACAGCGCTACAAGGCAGATAAAAACAAACGGGTTAAACATGAAAAGAAAAGACACTTTTTAGCGGAGGGAAAACGTAACCCTCACTTTCTGGAAGGCTGGATAGCATCACCGGGTTATACCTTTGTGGCATGCCTTGTTATTGCAGCAATTATAACTCAGCTAACGACCACGGTCCCATACCCCGGCAACCCCTGGTTAGGGCCATAAAAAAACCCCACACTAAGTGGGGCTTTGCATACAGTATTTCAGTTATTCGCCAGTATTACTTCGAACGACTTGCGCGCTTACGCTCATGTTCCTTCAGGAACTTTTTGCGAATACGGATGTAGTTGGGCGTCACCTCAACCAGCTCATCATCATCAATAAACTCCAGAGCCTGCTCCAGAGAGTGACGAACCGGTGGCGTCAGAATGATATTCTCATCGGTACCCGCGGCACGAACGTTAGTCAGCTGTTTGGCTTTGGTTGGGTTTACCGTCAAATCATTATCGCGACTGTGCAGACCGATAATCTGGCCTTCATAGACATCAACGTTAGGGTTAATGAACAGACGGCCACGCTCCTGCAAGCTGAACAACGCATAGGCCAACACCTTGCCATTCACCATGGAGATAAGAACACCGTTGTTGCGCTGGCCGACTTCCCCACCCTTGACTTCACCATAATGATCAAAAATGGAGGTCAGGATACCGCTGCCTGACGTCATGGTCAGGAACTGGGAACGGAAACCGATCAAGCCACGAGCCGGCATAATGAAGTCAAGACGCACACGTCCTTTACCATCCGGTACCATATCCTTCAGTTCAGCACGACGCAGGCCAAGCTCTTCCATGACTGGTCCCTGGTGCTGTTCTTCAATGTCCACCACCACGTGCTCAAAGGGCTCCTGCTTAACGCCGTCAATTTCCTTGACCACTACCTGTGGACGGGAAACCGCCAGCTCAAACCCTTCCCGACGCATGGTTTCAATCAGAACAGACAGGTGCAGTTCACCACGGCCAGACACCTTGAACTTATCCGCATCATCGCCCTGCTCAACACGCAACGCTACGTTGGAGATCAGTTCGCGATCAAGACGCTCACGGATATTACGGGAGGTAACGAATTTGCCATCCTGACCAGCAAACGGAGAGTCATTCACCTGGAAGGTCATGCTGACTGTTGGCTCATCAACCGTCAGCGGTGGCAGCATTTCCGGACGTTCAGGATCACAGATCGTGTCAGAAATGTTCAGCTTATCAATACCGGTAATACAGACAATGTCACCGGCACGGGCTTTGGCCACTTCAACACGCTCAAGCCCCAGATGCCCCATGACCTGCTGCACTTTGGCCTTACGCTGCTTGTTGTCACGATCCACCAGCACAATCTGCTGACCAGGCTTCAGTACACCACGGGTAATACGGCCAATACCGATAACACCAACATAGCTGTTGTAATCCAGGGCACTGATCTGCATCTGTAAAGGACCGTCAACATTGACCGGTGGCGCAGGCACACGCTCAGTAATCATCTCAAACAGCGGTGTCATATCTTCAGCCAGATTGTCCGGGTCATGACCGGCAACACCGTTCAGTGCGGAGGCGTAAAT
Organism: Endozoicomonas sp. ALC013; assembly: GCF_049310205.1. Lineage (NCBI taxonomy): Bacteria > Pseudomonadati > Pseudomonadota > Gammaproteobacteria > Oceanospirillales > Endozoicomonadaceae > Endozoicomonas > Endozoicomonas sp. ALC013. The sequence goes on from NZ_JBLYNS010000015.1 coordinate 43,335, forward strand.
CACCGGGAAGTCCAGCTGCTCATCCGTAGCGCCCAGACGATCAAACAGATCAAATACCTGATCCATAACCCAGTCAGGGCGAGCACCCGGACGATCAACCTTGTTGATAACCACAATCGGTCTCAGGCCCTGCTCAAAGGCCTTCTGGGTAACAAAGCGGGTCTGTGGCATCGGACCATCAACGGCATCCACCAGCAGCAGAACCGAGTCAACCATGGAGAGCACCCGCTCAACTTCACCACCGAAGTCAGCGTGTCCCGGGGTATCAACGATATTGATATGGAAATCTTGCCACTCAATCGCGGTGTTCTTGGCCAGGATGGTAATACCACGCTCTTTTTCCTGGTCATTGGAGTCCATGATACGCTCAGCGCCCTGGTCCTTACGACCCAGAGTACCTGACTGCTGCAGCAGCTTATCCACCAGCGTAGTCTTGCCGTGGTCTACGTGGGCGATAATGGCAACGTTTCTTAACTTATTAATTTCCAAAACTTATTCCGCCTTTCAAAATCTTTAAATTTTTTTCGTACACATATTTGTACACACTTTTAAATCTGTCTGCTCCAGGAGGCCGAGCAACTAAAATGGCGGCAATCCTACCACTCCGCCACTCATACGCAAGTTTTATACACCCTTATATCTGCCCGCCTTACCGGCATTTAAGTGCACGGGTATACGTATATGACCAGATATAACCGAGTTACCACGTTGACATTGCGACGGAAACCAGCCGAAGGGATTTGCTAACGCTCAAAGCCATAAAGTCGTTGATCGTGAGATGCCTGATCCGTTTCCTATACTTCAGGAGATACCCAACAGCGCACATGGATGAAGCCAATGAGTAAGGTCGATGAGAGCACCCCAAGTCAGCCAGCCATCCCACCAAACAACAACAATCCTAAGAAGACTCAAAACACCAGTACAGGCCGAATTTCCCAAATAGCAGATGCTGAGCCAACAATTGGCAAAGCTGGACATGCATTATCCAATGAGCGGACAGATTTTGGTCTGGAGAAACGCCAAATCACCCTGTCTTCACCCCATAAGATCACTGACCTCAAACAGAATAAACAAGAGAAGGATCAGCTTATAATTCTCGAGGAGAAAATCCAGACCTCAACTAAAAAGCTCACCGACACGACCCACAATAGTTCAGAGCAGTGTCAGCAAATCAAGGCCCTCATCAACGCCTATATGGATGAACTCGAGATGCTGGACGATCCACCCTGCACGACCCGGCAACTGGCTTTGTTTCGAGACTACCTGCAAGAGCAATTGGTTCTCATGCCCAATGTCTACAAAGGCATTCTCCTCTCCAGCCCAAATACCAACAAGCGCTTTCTCAGTGAAATGGCGACCAAAATCAACGATAAGATTATTGCTACTATGCAGGCTCCAGACCATATTTTTGAGGATCTGGCCATACCGGCTGAGATTGAAAGAGAGGTGCGAATCCCCAGTGACAGTTGCCATGAAAGCGATATGCTCGCCATGAAAGCCGATTTAGATATACAAGGTCAACTTGTCATCCCCAACCAGATCGGTGTCGATTTGATCAGAAACACTGTACGTATTCACAACAACAATGGAGTCAACTTTGACAATAGTGCTCTATGCGCTGAATACCGCCATAAGATGGATCATAATGAGACGGATGCCGCCAACGAAGTTCGTCAGGCGTTAGAAGGCAAGATTATCAGTAGCCTTGATGGGCTACCGATCGAAACAAAGATGCAGATACTCAGCCACATCAACCAGACCGAGCTTAATCATATGCTCTACTGTCTCCAGGGTACTCTGTTTAACATGATGCCCGATTGGGGGCTGCTAACCCAACAAAACCCAGAGCTGGCTATCGATGTGATACGTAACGACAACAGCACTGACATCACCTACCGCATGAACGCTATTCCAACCCTTGCGGGGGGGGCAGGAACTACTGATGGAGAGCCTCTCAAATATGACAGTCAATCTCGCATCTCGCTCAGTCGTACTGCCACTATCGATAATGATGGCCATGTTGATTATGGAAAAATTGAGGTGCGGTTCTATCTCCATAAGGTGAAAGAGGAATCCAGTGCCAAGTCTTGAATCTTGCATGTGCTCCAAAAGGGAAACCAGCAAAAAGAAAGCCCCTGGCTTTCCCACTTGAACTTCCCCGCCAGACTTTCGCAGGACTGAACTTAAACCTTTCAGCTCAAACAACTTCCATCAGGCAAACGCTCCAACCACTCCTGACCACTAATGGGCAACTAAACCGGGACAACACTTCGCAATCTCTTCCGGAAACTTCTCTGCGCTTGCCCTGCACCTCGAGCATTTTCATTGTGCAGGGTGACGCAAAAATTCAGATTACAAACCCTCAACACCATCTATGCTGGTCATGAGAATTTGTGGAGACCCTGTTCTTTAAAGGGAGCAAAGACTGCCGATGCAAAACATTGATAGTTTCGCTCGCAACGGGATGAGCTGGGGAAGCCTGCATACTATGGCCAAAAAAATTACCACAAATACACCAACTCAATATCCAGCTCAAGAAAATAAACCCAGGCCGGCCAACGATAACACTCGAGGGGTGTTTGCCAATACCCGGCAGGTTTCCCCGATCACTGAGCGCAGTGATACCCATATTGGCAAGGGTGTTAACAGTGACAGAACTGCGAGCCGACTGGATAAAGATTCACAAAAAAGCCTCAGTAACTCATTGATCACTCTGGCTGACCCTGTGCAGGAACATACTTCCCGGGACAAAGTAATCACCGGCCTGCAACGGGTTGCAGCACACTCCCTCCAGGGCATCCCCTATGATCTTCTGAGCCAGCTGAAAGAGGCCGCTGATAACCGCGGCGCAGCACTGTTTACCCGACCTGTGGAGCCAGTCTGTCGCACCTTGATTGATGAAGGGTGGCCCACCAAACATTTCAGAATCAAAGCAAAAAGCAGTAATTGGGGGGCTCAGGCAGGTACCATTCCGGTGCTTCAGCAGTACAGCAAACTGGCCCTGGACAGGGACAGTAAAATAGAAAAATACAGCAAGCAGGCAGAAAAGTGCCTGAAAGGGGTAGATCGCCACGGCAATCCGTACGCCGAGGCTGTGCCATTAAGAATCAGCCAGAACCGCCTTGAGGAGCTTGAACGCAATGGCTATCTGTATCAGCGAAATGAGCAGGTCAATGAACACGGTGATCCGTGTCTCTATTTCAAGACACGGGCCTGCAATCGCAGTGACGGGCCTGAACATACCCAGCTATTGATAAGAGAACCCGATGGCCAATGGGCTGTGTACGACGCTGATCATATATCCCCAGCACCTGTTATGGTGATTGCGCAGCCGGCAACAGAGCCAGGCGACACGGCACAGCCCATGACCGCAGATATTGATCCACTGATGGAGGTTTTTCCCCTGGAGAAACTGGATCTGGAGCGTTTAGACCGATTACCCATACCTTTAGTCTCAGACCAGGTTGTCACCCGGCAGGTTGACAAGTATCGAGCGAGACTGAAGAAATCCTTTGCTGCCGGGGAAATATCCAAAGAGGTGTTGCAGGAGAAACTGGCTGGCTATGATCAGTTGGAAAAAAAACTGCAGAACGATTTTTATTCGGTAAAAGATGAATCCGGGCAAACCCTCTTCAGGGAGGACTCGGATATGGGCAATGTGTCAAACCGAACCCGGAATATGGTTAGCTATTACGAACGGGCATTGGGCAGAAAACACCGGGTTATTCACCATAATGTTGATGTTCACAGTCTGGCCACTGATGAGCAGGCCAATTATCCCATTACCGCTTTTCTGCCAGCCTCATTAAATATGGCAGAAGGGATTTGCATGATTTTCAATGAGGAGCAGTTTCACTCTGTGCTGGGTGAGCTGATGAATCGAGGTTATGCAGTCCAGCAAAATCCACTCTGGAAAACCCGTCCGAAAAATCACAATTTTCTCAATGCCAAGGCCCGTGTGGCAGCCAGTATGAAAGCTTCGTTAATCGACCCTGAAGAGTTTGTCAGGGGTCTTGAGCAAATGGCCCGGGCAGATGATCTCGATGAAGATTACCGGGCAGCGCTGATCTCTGAACAGGAGGACTATCTGAAAGGTGACGCTCATGAGCGCCGTGATTCCGCTATCAGCTTCAATAGCAGTCTCGACTCCGTTGACCAGGGATCAGAGGGGGACTCATCAACAGCGGATCTTTCCGATTTCAGCGACAGTGATTCTGAAGATGATGATTCCGGCTTTGGTCCTTAGGACCTGCACCTCCCGGCGATCACTGCGGCCAGAGCAGGCTGAACTCAGGCAACCTTGAAGCCTTGCGGTCAAAGGTCAGGGTTGTTACACATTGTTGTTTGTTATGATGCCCGATCATGGCATCCGCAAAATCATAACCCTGTTGATAATCATCAAGAGCTTTCAGGGTTTCCGGACAATGATCAGTTACGCACTTTTGCAGGTGCAAAACAGCTCTGAGTTTCTGACATTGCTGTTCGGGGTCTACCCTGTAAAAATGACTGAGCACCCACACAGTTTCTATCAACACCAGAGGGCTGATGTAAAACTTCTGGCAACCGGTGAGGAAGTTGAGAACCTGTTGATACTGAGGCTCGTCATCTCGAACCAGATAGCGAATAAGGATATTCGTGTCAATACCGTCCATTACTACTTGCCTTTGTGCTGGTCATGTTGATTGATCCAGGTTTCAGAAGCACCCGCCTTAATGGCTTTTTCCATATCGTCCAGCGATGCCCTGCGACCATTGGTGTGCTGGGCCAGGCAACCACCAAGGGCTTCAATATCGTCAGACATGGGGGTCAGGATGATGACTCCGTCTTTTTCTTGAAAGAGCACTTTATCACCGGGTTGCAACTGATATTTTTCCCGAATAGCACTGGGAATGGTGACCTGCCCTTTGCTGGTGATTGAGCTGGTTGACATGGCTGAGGTCTCTGGTTCGAGTATTACAAAAGGTAATACCTGATCAGCAGCTTGTCAAAACGGACGGGTTAAGTCGTACATTCCGGTTTTAAGCCCGTCCTTTTTCCGCAACCGAATAAGCAAACCTGCTATTTTTCCTGAAGCGCTTCCGCAAACGCCTGGTAAAAAGGCTTTTTAAATGGCTGATATCGCTGTTATGCTCGCCGGTTCATTTTTATTTTAATGAAAATGCCGCCAGAACGTGCTTCCCAGCCAAACTTTTCTTTTAATCGGAAGCGGCACTTACGCTCATGGCAACGTCTGTCCAGAGCCGGAAATGATCCAATACCATGTCAGAACAGAACCCTAATCCTGGCAGTCTGCAGATTTACCTTCGACTGCTGACTTACGTAAAACCCTACATCGGCTATTTTGCCCTGAGTCTCCTTGGCCTGGCTATCTTTGCCCTGACCCAGCCCGGTTTCGCCAAGCTGCTTGAATACTTTGTCCAGGCGCTGGAAGGCGAAGAGGTCACCCTGCTGCAAAACCAGGCATGGCTGCCCAACTCAGCCATTTCATCACTCTGGCTGATCCCGTCACTGATGGTCATTATCGCCATCGTTCGGGGCATCGGCTCTTATCTGGGTAATTACTACATCTCCAAGGTCGCGAACTTTGTTATCCATGACCTGAGAACCGAGATGTTCGAACGCATGATCAACCTGCCCAATGCATTCTTTGATAACAACAACTCCGGCCACCTGATTGCCCGTATTACCTATAACGTCAGCCTGGTGACTGCCGCGGCTACCGATGCCATTCGTGTTGCCGTCCGGGAAGGCCTGACCGTTGTCTTCCTGCTCAGTTTCCTGTTTTACACCAGCTGGAAGATGACCCTGATCTTTATTGCCGCACTGCCAATCATCGCCATGGTGGTTGCCTATGCCAGCAAACGTTTCCGCAGGATCAGCAGAAATATGCAAAATTCCATGGGAGACCTGACCCATGTCACCTCGGAAACCATTAATGGCTATCGGGAGGTCAGGGGGTTTGGTGGTGAAGGTTATGAATGTGATCGCTTCCGGTCTTCCAGTGCCGCCAATACCCGCCAGAACCTTAAGCTGGCCAAAGCGGGCTCCGTCCATACGCCGGTTCTGCAATTTATTGTCTCCATAGCCCTTGCCCTTTTGCTGTTTATGGTTCTGTTTGTCAAAGGTGACTCAACTACAGCAATCCTGGTGGGTTATGTAACAGCGGCCGCCCTGCTGCCCAAGCCGATCCGCCAGCTCAGCGAAGTGAACGCCAGTATCCAGAAGGGCATCGCGGCGGCAGAAAGTATTTTCGCCATGGTGGATGAAACACCAGAAGCCAATCATGGCCAGTACACCTGCGACCGGGTAACCGGTTGCGTTGAATTCAGGCAGATTGGTTTTGCTTATCCAGGCGCGGAATCACCCGCACTGCAAGACATCAGCTTCACCATTCAACCCGGACAAACCTACGCCCTGGTGGGGCGATCCGGTTCCGGCAAAAGCACCCTCGCCAATATTGTTCCCAGGTTCTATAACCATACCGAAGGCGATATCCTGATTGACGGTGTTCCCCTGAATGACTTTGAATTGAAAAACCTGCGCAGCCATATTGCCCTGGTCAGCCAGAACATCACCCTGTTCAATGATACCGTTGCCAGAAATATTGCCTACGGTGCCTTGGCGGATACCGCCGATCAGGAAGATATCCGCCTGGCTGCAGAAGCGGCCCATGCCACAGAGTTCATCAAAGACATGTCGGACGGTATGCACACAATTGTTGGCGAAGACGGCGTTCTCCTGTCCGGCGGCCAGCGTCAGCGTCTGGCCATTGCCCGTGCGGTGCTTAAAGATGCGCCCATCCTGATTCTGGATGAAGCAACCTCAGCCCTGGACACAGAATCCGAGCGCCACATTCAGGCAGCCCTGGACAGCATCATGAAAGGCCGTACCACCCTGGTGATTGCTCATCGCCTGTCAACCATTGAGAATGCCGATTGCATCCTGGTAATGGAGCATGGCCGAATTATTGAACGAGGAACCCATACTGAACTGCTGGCGAAAGGTGAACATTACGCCAAACTGCACAAGATGCAGTTTCAGGATGAACCGCCTGTTACCGTAGAACAAGTTTAAATATTACACAGTAGGAAAATGGAGCTTTTGCTCTCTTTTTCAATCTTACGTAGTACATAATTTCAATAAGTTTGATGCGTAAAATCTCCGTTCACCCCGGGCACCGTTCGGCTCAGCTCAGGATGAACGGAGCCTGGGAGTTATTGATAGAAGGAATTCATCAATTACATTGAAACCATGTACTGGTCGTATCTTGAGCTTAAACGGGCATTTCCAATGGAAACACATCGAAGCACTAACCCGGCCGACGTTTCGGCAGCACTTTCCACCAATCAGTTGACTCAGCCTTTAGCATCCGCTGCTAATAGCTCCAAATGCGTTTTTTCTTCTCAACGAACTGTTGCAAAATGTCAGACTCATACATCCAGTCAGTCAGGCTCAAATGACATAACATCTACCAAGACCACTAACATTGAAGCAAGAGCTGTGCTTCCCAGTCGTGCGTACACGACAATACTTGCATCTTCAGGCTCTGGTTCTTCTATACCGCTAAAAGGCACTCAAAATAATGACATTACGGAAAGCTCTCTGCCCGTTGAATTGCAAGAGTGTATTCAGGAATGGCAAAAGATCTCGACTAAATACCCGCAAAATTTAATATTTCAGGAACTCATCGATTTCATTACCAAATGCAGGAAAGCGTTGATACTCCGATCAATTCAACTGGGCAGGTTTGACAAGGAAAACCCGGCACACATTGCCGAGGCTTTTTTGTCAGGTACGTTGAATATGGCATCCCGCAGAGTCTCCAACATACCAAAGTATGTTTTAAAGGCAGAATTTTCACCTGATAAGACGGATGCCAAAAAAATGTTCCGGGAACATGATGTATTTCAAATATCGCGCATTCTCGATCCTGATTCAGGAAAAGGTATAGTTACTGAGACCATCTCCCACCAGGGTGTTACGTTTTTTATACCTGACGACCCTTTTAAAACAGCTTCCACCGCTACAAATTTCATTGGGGCATTGCTTTCTACAATTTCTACTTTTTATGATCATTCTGCGCCCCCGAAGCGTGCTCAGGCTCAAACCGAAAGTACAGTTACTGACTCAATATCCAATTCACCCAAAGGCGCTGACTCAACCTGCCCTGATACCAGTGACGATAATATTTGTGACCTTGCCATACTGTTCAAAACGCTGGGATTATGGAAAATCCGGGATAAAACGCTTATTGTTCCCCGTGGCAAAACACAATCCGGTCACATCCCACCCTTCAAATTAATCACCTCATTCTCAAAGTCCATAGCTGAAAGCCACCCCTACCATGGGTTGCTCAAAAGGGCTCAGCTGGACCCGGCAGGGGTAACTTATTTCCCAAGAACAAGTGAAGTCCAATCAGAAAACCTGACCAAATTTCAAAACAGTGTCTTAAATCTTCTGGAAAAGATGTTGCTGTTGCGCGCGAAAGAGGCAAGATCTTCAAAACCCAAAGAACCCCCACCATCTGAATTAGCTCAACCATCACCAACAGTAGCCCCAGAAAGCTCTTATAAACTTGAAAACCCCTTGGAAAGCACACAATCCCTTGCCAAAGAAATCGCTTTGCTGATCCAGCGTAATGATACAGCCAGCCTTAAAATACTACTTGAACAAAACCCTCAATACGCTACTGAACTTAAAGACTCCCAAAATAATAAACTTCAAAAATACCTGTCTAAATGCCAGGGTATCTAAGCTGAAGACGATGATATTGGTGTCGAGGAGCACGACCACCATCTGACGACACAGGATTAATATTCTTTCTCACTTACGCAGCAGAAAACATCTATGGTAAAGTTGCCAATTTACCGTAAAACAGCTGTACTGCTCCCGGAAACGCGAAACAAGAGGCATAAGGTGTACCAGCATACGCTGCACAGCCTTTGCCAAAATACCCGTCAACTGACTTTAAGGTGCATATCGCACGGCTGTGGTATGGTAAGCAACTGCCATTAAGCTGACTGGACCTCATTGATGAAATTGACGATTCCCCGTTTTGATCTGGCCAAAGTCCTGGTAATTGGCGATATCATGCTGGATCGATACTGGCATGGTGCCACCTCCCGGATATCACCGGAAGCTCCGGTGCCTGTAGTCAAAGTCGGACAAATAGAAGACCGTCCGGGCGGAGCGGGCAACGTTGCCCTTAACATTGCCACACTGGGCGCACCGGCATGGGTTATCGCGGCAACTGGTGACGATGAATCCGCCGACGTCCTTCAGACCCGACTGGAGGCCGCTGGCATTTACTGCTGCTTTGCCCGAATCCCCGGTGCGCCAACCATTACCAAATTACGGGTCATTTCCCAGCATCAACAATTGATTCGCCTGGATCATGAAGAAAGCTTTGATGGTCTGAGTCCCGATGTGATTGAAGAAAAGGCCGCCCAGCTTATCCATAACCTGAGCGCCATTGTCCTTTCTGATTACGGCAAGGGAACTCTGCAGGGCTGTCAGCAACTGATTCGCCTGGCCCGATCCCATAATATTCCCGTTCTCGTGGACCCCAAAGGCAGCAGCTTTGAGCGTTACCGTGGTGCCACGGTGATAACGCCCAATCTGAAAGAGTTTGAGACAATTGCTGGCCCCTGCCGCAGCGAAGAAGAGCTGGTCAGCAAAGGTCAACAACTGTTAAAAGACCTTGAGCTGGGAGCACTGCTTATTACCCGCAGTGAACACGGCATGACCCTGATCCGGGAAAATGAGCCTGAAGTTCACTTCCCGGCAAGGGCAAGAGAAGTTTTCGATGTAACAGGTGCAGGCGACACGGTTATCTCGGTACTGGCCGCCTCCCTGGCCGCTGGCTGTGACATGCCCCAGGCTGCCGGTCTGGCCAATATTGCCGCCGGCATTGTTGTGGCCAAGCTAGGCACCGCCAGCGTCTCCATGCCCGAACTGAGACGTGAAGTGAACCGGGAGCTGGGTGCTGAAAGAGGTGCGGTATCTGCCGAGCAATTGATGGTTGCGGTTGAAGATGCCCGGGCTCACGGCGAAAAGATCGTTTTTACCAACGGTTGTTTTGATATCCTCCATGCTGGCCATGTTGGCTACCTGGAGCAGGCACGCAAGCAGGGGGACAGGCTGATTCTTGCCATTAATGGCGATAATTCTGTCACCCGCCTGAAAGGTGAAGGACGCCCGATTAACCCGGTGGACCGCCGAATGGCAGTACTTGCTGGCCTGGAAGCGGTGGACTGGGTTGTCAGTTTTGATGAAGATACCCCGGAAAATCTGATTCAGGCAATCAAGCCGGATGTACTGGTAAAAGGTGGCGACTACTCACTGGATGAAGTGGTCGGTGCTCCGATTGTTCATGAATACGGTGGTGAAGTGAAAGTGCTGGCCTTCCTGGAGAACTGCTCAACCACTGCCATTGTCGATAAAATCCGCGATGAAAAAGAAGCACAACCTGCCTGATGATTGCCTGGCCATAACCGCTGTGGCCAGCCCCTGATCTGAATTATCTGCCGGGCATCAACCGGCAGAGTAGTAGCCTGTCGGACTTAACAACATCTACAGGTTATGACAGATCAAATAACACGTACTCATTAACCAGACCTATCAAGGGCCGATATATTGATCAGGCCCATGCTTGACACATTTACCGTGACTCCTTGATAACATTGGTGAGAAAACACTGATGAATTAAATCGCTTCCACCTCTTCCCACAATTTCCGCAGTCGTTTGTCCGATACCGGAAAACGAGTGCCCAGCTGCTGGGCAAACAGGGAAACCCGGTACTCTTCAATCATCCAATAGAATTGCTGAAGATTTGGATCGATCACCTTATGCTGATAATGAGCCTCTCGGCGTTTATCATATTTCTGCTGCAGAGCGGTCAGCTCTTCCGTCCAGGCGCGATCACGGTTTACCTTGGCTGGCAATTTCTCCAACCTGACCTCAATCGCCTTGAAATAACGAGGATAATGGCTAAGCCACTCCATACCCGCTGACGTCATAAACCCCGGCTGTAACAGTCTTTGCACATGCTGCTTGATATCTGCCAGGGCCAGGGCCCGGTCAAAACTGATCTTACCTTTCAGTTGTCGGCTAATCCCCTGGGCAATACGAAAGATCTCATTAAGAATGGGATCAATCTTCTCGGCAAAAGGCACAATGTCGCCTTTGGGCTGCTCCAGCAATGCCATGAATGATTCACGTTTTTTGGGCAGCTCACTGTCCTTATTCAGATAGACGCCGCTGATAATCAAACTCTGCAAATCATCTTCAAGCTGGTTCTGCTTCATCAGATTAGTGGCCAGCAACCTGGTTTCTTTCAATCTGGCCACTTTACTCAAGGCAAACTTAAGCTGGGTGGACAGCCTGATCCTGAGCAATCGCGTCAACCCTTTGCGGTTTTCAAAGTCGGCCATCGCCGGACTTTCAAACGTAAGGTGGTGCAAATCAGGCTTCTGTCGTTCAGCCCCCTTGCACCACTTCCCACAGCCCGCACCGTTACAGATATCCGCAGGAATCAGGGCATCGTAAGTAGTTAACCAACTACTTAACCCGGATATTTTATAAACGTGCTCGCGCTCTCGCTTGTCCTTTGCCGCTCTATGGAATTG
>NZ_JBLYNS010000016.1:0-53498 GCF_049310205.1 Endozoicomonas sp. ALC013
TGCTCAAATTTGAACCTGAAAACTTCACGAATTTTACGCATGGACAGTCTCTTCATGATGCAATCCCGTCATCCTTGAAAGGGTCTCAAGAACGAGGGTAACGGTTATTGAAAAAGACTGCGTCGCTGGCTGGAAAAGGGTGGCCGGATGTTACCGGAATGGGTGGCCGGATGTTACCGGAATGGGTGGCCGAATGTTTCCGGAATACCCAATCCTCCTCTTTTAGTTATGGCACTGCCGCATAGGCAACAATTTCACAGAGCATTTCCTCTCATGCCAATCCGGCTTCTTTTTTCAGTATGATGTGGAGTAATCATAGAGCTGAACTGGTATAAAGAGACAACCAAGCAAGCGGTACTTTGTAGAGTCGGCCAGTCTGCAAAAGTACCGCCACCAATTGTTCAGATCACTAATGTGTCCGAGCTCTTTAGTAGGTTCAGGAATTCATTGGTATCCCGTATATCCAGCTTGATCCTGAAGTGGTCGGCCAAGGCATAAACAGATGGGTTCACATCGGCATCATCTTTGATAGCCGCATTGATCCGCTCATTAATGGCTTTTAAGCGTAATCGGTCTTCTGCCAGCTTTTGGATACTCTCAGCGTTAAAGGCATCTGTATTGAGTTTTATTTGTTCAATACGATGGCTGAATATCTCTTCCACTCTTTTGGAACGTAACTCGGCTTTTATTGAAAAAAGGTCAGCCTTGTTCAGAAGATAAACAACTATTGTTGAGGCTATTCCACTCAGGGTTGTCATAGTAATGTCCTTGACAAACCCAGGCATAGCGGAAAGCGGACCTTTCAACAAGGTGTTTTCCAGAGTAAATACGGCGAAAGTGGCCGCTGTTGCGGCAAAGAGCTTGACGATTGCATCAGCTTTCTGGGCTCGACTCATCTCTGATGTGGGACGGGTAAGAATTTTAAAGGCCCCAACCAAGGCCGAAAAACCCTCTGAGATAATGCGCATGACACTACGAAACATCCCTGTCACTAAGTCCAGAACACCCTGAACTAACACTTTGAAAAAATTCTTTATGAAGTCTTTCAAGGACTGCGCTAATGTCGGAAGGATTTCCCGTCTTACATAGGCCATAATGCGAGTGAATCGGAACTTTAAACCTTCTATAGCATCCGATTTGTTTACGCCTTTACCAAACCCGTTACGGATAGCATCATTCATCTCAAACAGTAATGGTTTAATGAAGAGTAGTATTGCGTGGCCAATGGCTTGATAAGCTGTCTGCTCTCCCACTTGTTTGCCTGCTTTGAAAGAAATATTGAGTTTTGCGTTCTTTGCATTTTCTATGGCTTTTTGCTGTGCATTTGTCAGCATTTCTGACACTGCTTGTTTTTCTTTCTCCTTGGCAGCATCATAGGTTTTGTTGCTATGGCGAGATAGATTTTTCAGCTGCTTTTTTTCGCTGGGACTTAAGCGTTCGCCACTGTCTGCTTTTTTCTGCAGTGCATCCTTGGTCGCACGCATTTCCGCAAAACTTTTGGCACCTTTAGCACGGTTAAAACTATTGGATATCTCAATCAGGTTATAGTCACCATCGGTAATGGCTTGCAGATCCAGATTTGTCAGAAATGCATTTTTAGCATATCTATCGTTGATCTGTTTTACTGGTACCACATGATCGGTGTCTGCGGCTTTCCTCTTGTGGCCTTTATTTTCCGCCACAGCCTGTTTGCGATAAACAGTTATACGGCTACCGTCTTCGTTGAACTCAATTGAACTGTATGCTTGTTTGTTTCCCTTGAAGTGCCGATCCTTGTTCGCCTCCAGGTTTGTACGCTTGGTCATGGTTTTGCGTACTTTTTCATCATAATCTCTTGGTGTGCGCATAGCCTCTAGCTGCTGCTTCTGACTGACCGGAGTTTCTGCAACAGAACGGCTGTGATGGTCATAATCGAATGTTTGTATCTCTTCCCAGAGTCGGCTTGCGGAAAGTCCTGTTCTGTCCAGTTTGAGAGACCTGTGGCTGATAATTCCATCCAGTAGATTAAAAGCAATTGGTTGAACCAGTTCATTCACCATGTTCTGGCCTGACTCAAACTCTTCATAGATATCATTGAGAACAGTCAATGAGTCCCGCTGTTCAAAGAGTTCCATGTCTATCAGCACCCGGCTTGCCTGCAGAGGGGATGCCTCTGCAAGCGCACGAGTCATGGCTGAAACATCGAACTGCGGTTGTTGATAATTCGACATAATCAGTTCGTGCCTTCCTTAAGCAGCCTTGAGGGTCTGGGTCATTTGGTAGAGCTTTTGAGCGGACCTTGTTTCCTGTTCAATAACCTCACCAGTCTGAGAGAGATATCCCATTCTGGACATCTGCTTCAAAACAATGGAGAGGTTAAAGAGCGCTTGAAACTCTTCAATGTGAGTAACAGGTAGCAGGCGAAAATCTAACTTGCTACTGAACAGTTCCGGAGAGGCACTCAGCTGGGCAATGCGCTGCGTATTGATACCGTATTCGAAGCGGTCCAACAGTCTGGCGTAACTGATAATCAAGCCATCGAAATATTCTGCAACATTATTGATTGAGCTGATTATTTGGTCAATTTTTACCAAATGGGCATCCATTTTGGCAATTTCTTCGTCAATACGTTTCGCTTCATCCTTAACCTGCTGGAGGGATTCTTTAGCCTTCTTACGGGAGAAAAAACCCAAAGTCAGTACAGAGAGGGCCACTTCTTTGAAAGAAAGGTTATTGAAGTCGATTTTGAACAGATCCTGCTTTGTCCGAACCCCGGTTTGTGTGGAAATTTCCAGAATCTGGTTATCGAAGTACTCTTCAAAAGCAGTGCCAGCAACCCTGACATTATGCAAACGATTTCCAAGGCGCATAAAACGTGGGAATTGCTCATTATATATGGCTTTTTTGTAACCATTGATCGCCATGATTTGCCGCTCAATTTCCTGGCTTTTTAGGGCGACCGCATCTTCGTATTGACGTTGTTTATCCTCAAAGCGTTGAACTGTCTGCTGGTGCAGCCGTTCAGCTTCTTCGAATTTGTCTTTACCAGTAACCGCATTCCACACTTTGGAAGCAGTTTCTTTTACCTTGGTGCAAGCACTTTTTACAGTATTAACAACCGTTGATGCAGCACTCTTGATGCTACTCCACATTCTCCCAAACATGCTTACGCCCCTACCATTCTATAGCCTTCAGAGACCATATCGTTCATTGCCAACACCCAGCGCTCTATTTTACTAACTTCAAAGCTTTCCATATCAAAGTTTTCAACTACCCGGTTCATAAAATCACGCTCGGCGTCACAAGCTTCGTGGTCGGCGAACATAATCCCGAAAAGCTCAATAAGGACAGCCCTTCTTGCAGAAGGCTCTTTAGCTGCAAGCCTGGTAATGGATTGGGTAATATGCTTTTCACTGGTCAGGGGTTGATATCCAGTGAGTTCACATTCATGGACAAAAGCGTCATAGATAGACAGCTCTTCCTGTTTGCTCTCCCCATCCAGTTGCATGAGGTGGAAAGCCAGGTTGAGGAAATGCTTGCGCTCTTCTTTGGATAAAATATTCAAAAACATCCGAAAATCCTTGTTAACTGTCTATTACAGACTCTGTATCTTGGTAAAAATCAAAACTCAACGCGGTTGACGACTTCACCCGCACTGTTGTATTGGTACTCGAAAATCAGATTTTCGTGATCATCAAACTCTTCGCCCTTAACCATTCTGCCACGGTCATCAAATGTCATCCTGTACTTCAGGGCTCCGTCAGCAAAGGTTTGGGAAGCTACCTTTTTATTGTCCTCGTAGATGATTTCTGTAGTCTGACCGGAAGACTTGTCCTCAATTTTGGACACCTTACACTCACCAAGATGCTTAACAAAATCATCGTTTTCAATTGTCAATTCTTTCCCGTTGGCAAGGGAGTTGGTTAATTCGACGGCATTATCTATCTTCAGGTTCTGGATCAGCCCGCCAATCTGTCCAAACAAGATGCTATTGTTCTCCGCCTGATGACTGGACATGGAATCCAGATGTTCTTCAATTTGCGTTTGTGCAAGTTTGACAGTGTTCTCTAGGGTTTTCTGAGATTGAGTCAGGACTGTCTGAAGGGATGATGTAGCTCCAGTCTGCTGCTCACCCAGATGATCCAAGTGATCTGTAATTTTGGCATGAGCCTGAGTTACGGTATTGTTGAGGGTAATCTGATTCTCAACGAATACATCCTGCAAGTATTCAGTGCTGCTGGCTTGATCTTTACCCAAGCTGTTTAAATGTGCAGCAAGTTGTGTATGTGCATGACTTACAGCGTTATCAAGGGAAGTGTGGTGTTCAGTCAGAGCGCTATGCAAGCTCTCTGCCTTGTTGATTTGAGCTTTGCCCTGTTGATCCAGTTGCGCTGAAATTCGAACTCTTACATCTTTTACTTCATTATGAAGGGCAGCCTGTTGTTCGGAAAGGAATTCTTGTAAAGATTCCGTATGGCTACGATTTTCATCGGCAAGGTGACCCAGCTGTTCGGCCAGTTGCGTTTGTGACTGGTTAACGGTGTTATCAATGGATTCATGGTATTCGGCCAGAGCTGTTTTCAGGGAGTCAGCATCAAGGGATTGTTTTTCAGCCAGCTTACCAAGCTGATCTGTAATCCTCTCCTGTACCAGAGTCACAATACTGTCGAGACAATTACGATGCTCGGTAAGGGTACTCTGGAGGGAGTCAGTATTACACGCCTGTTTCTCATCCAGAGCCTCCAGTTTTTCAGTAAGCTGTTTTTGAGCCTGGTTTACGGTTTGGGCAAGTGAGATATAGTGTTTGTTAAAAGTTGCCTGCAGGGACGCAGTATTGGTAGTCTGAGCATCATTCAAAAGCCTAAACTTACCAATAAGCTGGGCGTGATATTCGCCAATCTTGGTACTGGTCACATCAAGGGCATTACCAAGTGCTTTCTGCACAATACCTAATTGCTGCAATTGTGAGTGATTTGCTTTGTTTACCAAGTCCAGAATATTTGCTTCAGTCTTGGATATGACGTCATGCACTGAAGTGAATTGGTTCCTTATGTCACCAGTAAGGCTATTCACAAGCTTTTTATGTAATTGGGTCTGATCTTCATGGGCTTTGAAAACAAGAGATGTAACTGCTTCTTCAAAGGCTTGAACTTGCCGCTCTACCTTCTCGCCCTTCGACTCTATTAATTGCCGTATGGTCTGTAATCGGTTGTCAGCGTCATGATTCAATTGGGTGAGGGTATCGACCACAACATTCCCACTACAAGAAATAGCATTCTTAAGAGATGCATTTGCTTCAGTGGTTTGTAGAGCCAGACTGCTTATAGACGAGGATATATGTGAACTAATCTCATCTTTTTGTAGTAGTTGCTGAGCCCTTAGGCCTCTGCTTTGTACAATGAGATAGATACAAATGCACAAATTAAGAAAGCAAAAAGACAGGGTGGCAGCGGGGAGTTGAAAAAATATCTGTTCCATATCGTGTACTTTTTGTGCGGCAATGTATGCCAATAAAAATGTAATGCATGGTAATACACCAGCCCCCCTGTGTCAGCATAGTTGTCGCCTCTCCTGAATTTAGAAACCTAAACAGGGGGCGGCCAATGAGTGATCAATGGCCCGCTATTCAGAAGAGCTCAAAGAGTCCATCATTCAGAAGATGATGCCACCAAATAATGTGCCTGTTTCTCAGTTGGTACGTGATACTGGTATCTCTGATGTGACTCTTTACACTTGGTGAAAGAAAGCTTTATCTCAAGGAATACCTGTGCCAGGCGATGGAAAAAATCCAGATCAGTGGACACCTGAAAACCAATTAGCCGTAATCATTGAAACAGCGGCCTTAAATGAAGCAGAAATGGCTGAATATTGTTGTAAGAAAAGGCCTTTTTGCTGAACAAATTGAACAGTGGAAACGAGCCTTTATTAGCGGTGTGTCGCCCAAATCTGTCAGACCATCAGAACAACGTAAGGCCTTGACGGTTGAGCAGAAAAAAGACAAGCAAACCATGAGGAAACTCGAACCCGAACTCAAGCGCAAGAACAAGGCATTAGCAGAAACTGCTGCCTTGCTGGTACTCACAAAAAAGGCCCGAGAGATCTGGGGGGAACCAGAGGACGATTAACCCCTCTCCCGGATCGCCAAATTGCATTCAACCTGATCACACAGGCCGTGAAAGCTGGTGCACGCCAGTCGAAAGCTTGCGAGGCTCTTGGCCTTTCAGAAAGAACCGTACAACGTTGGACCCGGGAGGATGCTGTTCAGGCAGATAACTGCAAAAATGCCAACCGGCCTGCTCCCGCTAACAAACTGTCGGTGGAGGAGCGACAGGCGATTATTGATACCTGTAATAGTGATCGCTTTAAAAGCCTGGCACCCCAGTCAGATCGTCCCGGTATTAGCCGATGAGAACCAATATATCGGATCTGAAAGGACGTTTTACCGGGTATTGCACGAGAAAGGTCAACAGTAACTGTTTGGTGATCCCATCCAATGTTCGCGATTACCAGGGGCTGCAGCCATATTGAACTTAAGTACAGGTGCTTGTAGCCCTTGGTAATCAAGGGTCAATAAGGTTTCAGCGAACAGTTACGGTCAACAACACCACCGTGGGCGCGCAGCCAAGCCCAGTCACAGAAAGCCAACGTCGTATTGTGCTACCGGGCCAAATCAGGTCTGGTCGTGGGACATTACCTTTCTTGCGCTCTCCTGTGCGTGGCCAGTTTTACTATCTCTATCTGGTGATAGACATATACAGCCGTATGATAGTGGCTTGGGAAATCCATGAGAATGAGTCTGCTGAACATGCCTCGCAGATGATTACCAAAGCCTGTATTCGCCACGGAATAGCAGCTTTGGAGAGGACATTGGTCTTACATTCAGACAATGGCAGCGCTATGAAAGGTGGCACTATGTTGTCCACACTGCAGAGGCTGGGCGTGGTCAGCTCATTCAGGAGTCCAAGGGTTAGTGATGACAATCCGTTTGCTGAAGCCATTTTCAGAACTCTGAAGTATAGGCCAGGTTATCCATGCAAATCGTTTGCTGAGCTTGAGGCGGCTCGCAACTGAGTGCATGGCTTTGCCCAGTGGTATAACGAAGAGCACAGGCACAGCGGAATCAAATTCCTTACGCAGGCTCAAAGGCATCGAGGGGAAACCAAAGAGCTGATGGATAACCGGAAAAAGGTATATCTGTTGGCTAAGCTGCGTCATCCTGAGAGATGGGGCAAAAGAGCAACCCGGAACTGGAACCTGACTGATGAAGTCTGGCTGAATACTGACCGATCTGCTGTCGGGCAGCTAAGTCAGGCTGCGTGAGTTAAGGCAACAACTATGTTGACAAACACCGCAGCGTTCCAGGCAGGGGTGACCTAAGTCGAGAACTTGATAGTCTGTAAGTTGTTAGCAGTTAGTCCCATGGACAATAATGCACAACAAGCGCATCCTGCCCGGATTTAGCACTGAGCAGGATTAATAATAACTATGGCAAGTAATGAAAGTCAGCTGACAAAAACATGTATTAGGCTTGCGACTCACCGAGATTTTTTATTGTTATTACTTACAATTTGATGCAGAAGTCTCTTTATTTCCCTGTTTTCAGCTCTAAGTTCCATTAACTCTTTTTTGATGTCGTTATTATTGTCGCTGACCATTTCATCTACAAAAACAGCATTGGCAAGAGAGAGAGCAACAAATCCACCTAGAATCAGAACGCTGATGACAAACATGTTAATCGCATAATAAAGACTATCGCTCCCCAATGATTTGGCTGCTTCTGGCGCAGCGCCCCAGTTCTCAATGGTGAATATTTGGAAGATTGTATTCATCGCGGTTAGGGGGTTGCCAAAGAACTCAGGCAGATAGTTTGAAAATAGTGCATATCCAAGCATTGAGAAAAAAACCAGCATGATAGCCAGTAGGATCAGGATAGCTTTGGACGCAACTATGGCTCTTGCTAACCCGCGAAGGATATGCTCTGTATTTGGCAGCAGACGCAGTATTCGTAGTAGAGCAAGAATCCGGAATATCCGAAGAAAGGCCACGCCAGACGTTTGCAAAGCCGGAAAAAGCAGTAGGAATAAACTTCCTGTGAGGATTGAGAAGTCAAACCGGTTTTTTCTCGAATGGATGTAACCACGCCATGAATAAGCGTTAATTTTCACGAATGCTTCAATTAGGAAGTAGAGAGTTAAAACCCAGTTGAAAGTATAAATACTATGATGGCTTAGGGCATCATTAGTAAACGCCATTATGACAGCCAAAAAGATGACCAGGGCGGTGACCTTCTCGTTCAGAAAGAGCCTTTCCAGGAAGGATTCAATGAAATCCTTGGGTTGTGACTTGATGTTGGTACTACTCGGCATGTTGTCTCGGCTTGGGAATTACAAACTTAAGTCAGGTGTAGCCATTAACAATTCTGGACTTTTGAGGAGGATATCACCCTTTGCCGACACCAAACAGTCGTGATGACATCACAACTGATATGGCGTAAGTGCATTCAAAACCCACGCCCTACCACTTTAATCTCCACTACGAAATCATAAGCCTCCAGTCTACAAGGAGGCAAGCATGTCTACACACTCCCTCAGAGAGAAGTGGCAACAACGCGTTCAATCCTTGCGTGATTCCGGATTAAGCCAGAGCACCTGGTGTAAGCAGCACAACCTCAGACCAAACCAGTTTTGGTACTGGAGAAAAAAACTGGATGAAGCTTCTTTGCCCGTTACCACCACAACACATAAAGAGGATAAGCCTTCTGCCTTTGTACAAGTCATTCCTGTCTCCCAGGCTGAAGTCGCAGGCACCGCTCTTTCATCGCTCAGCGTCACACTGCCCAGTGGGTTAACGGTCACAGGCTTTGACCAGACCAATCTGAAGTTAGCACAACAACTCATAGGGCTGCTCCAATGAGTCTGCCGGTTATGCGTCCTCCAGTGACCCTTCCCAGAGTCTACCTGCATTGAGACCCGGTCGATTTCCGGAAATCTTCCA
The DNA here is from genome assembly GCF_049310205.1 of Endozoicomonas sp. ALC013. Classification (NCBI taxonomy): domain Bacteria; kingdom Pseudomonadati; phylum Pseudomonadota; class Gammaproteobacteria; order Oceanospirillales; family Endozoicomonadaceae; genus Endozoicomonas; species Endozoicomonas sp. ALC013. The sequence goes on from NZ_JBLYNS010000016.1 coordinate 8,974, forward strand.
AGGGGCTGGCCGTTCTGATTGAGCAGGAGCTTGGCCATAACCCTTTCAGCAGCGAGCTGTATGTTTTCACAAACCGGCAGCGAAATAAAATCAAATGCTTATTCTGGGAAAATACTACTGATCTTGAAGCCTTGATAAAGGTCATTGATCAGCAGGCGGATGTCATTGAGAAAAAATCCTGTGTCATCGCTGAGCAAAAAAAGCGTATCGCCCTGTTGGAAGAGTATTTACGACTTGAGCGAGCCCGCCTTTATGGTCGTAGCTCTGAAAAGAGCAGCCTGCAGGGGGAAATCTTTGATGAAGCAGAGTTGGTTGATTGTGGTGAAGAGGTCCAGAATGAGGCTTCGGAGACAGAAAAGAAACATAAAAAGTCTCAAGGCCGTAGACCACTGTCGCCTTCCCTGCCTCGCTTCCAGGAAAAAATAGAACTGAGTCCTGAAGAGAAAGAAGGGGCTATCGACACCTTCTTCAGCAAAGTCCGGGAAGAGCTGGATATCATCCCTGCCAAGGTGAGAGTAAAAGAGATCCTTCAGGAGAAGGCGGTATTTTTGGAGTCGCAAGACGACAATCAACCAGAAAGACGAATCATCAAAGCCGCTGAGTTGCCCAGGCATCCTATTCCCAAGTCAGCAGTGACAACCTGCATGCTGGCCTACATCATTGTTGCCAAGTTCTGTGATGCCCTGCCTCTGTACCGGCAGGAAAAAATCCTCGCCCGCTACGGTGGTTCGGTCACCCGCACGACTATGGCTAACTGGTTGATGCGTCTGTCCCGGCAACTTCAGGGACTGATCAACCTGATGTACGACCATCAGCGAACAGGACGAGTGATTAATGCTGACGAAACCCGGATACAGGTGCTTAAAGAACCCAGCAAGGCAATAACATCGGACAAATACATGTGGGTCACACTGGGTGGGCCACCGGGACAAACCGCCGTGTTGTTTGAATATGATCCTTCCCGAAGCAAGGAGGTTCCCCTGCGCCTGTTTGAAGGGTTCAGTGGCTACAGAAAAACGTCACCCGGCTGATACCGGATAGTCTTACCCATAAGGCCATGAGCTATGCCCTGAACCAGTGGTCAAAACTGGTGGTTTACTGTGAAGACGGACACCTCAACATTAGCAACGCGGCAGCTGAGAACGCTATCCGCCCCTTCACTGTGGGTAGGCGTAACTGGCTCTTTGCTGATACCCCGAAAGGTGCCAAAGCGAGTGCAACCTACTACAGCCTGATTGAAAGGCGAAGGCCAATGGACTGGAACCGTTCGAATACCTGAGTCACATTTTGAAAGAACTGCCTTATGCCGACACGGTTGAGAAACTGGAGCAGCTTCTGCCTTGGGCAGTGAAAGCATCTAAAGGATAAGTCGTAAAGTTTGGGCTGGCTATGACGATGGTTTTATTGGCGCTTACGTTCTTTTCGATGTCCCTCTCAAACATCGCGAACGAAATTATGTGTTCGTCCATTCAGGTGAAGGTTTTGAAAATCAGGTATCTTGAGTAGATTTGACCAAAAATCTCTAATATCAGCCAAAAGCTGTAAGGAGCGAATCACGGTAGACAGGATTTATTATGCCCATTTCATTGGCAATTATGATTGAATCCTCTCGAGGCAATAAAGGGAACTGATCGTAGATTCTAATTACAGCAGGTTCAAATTCCAGCAGGAGGTAGGTATGGTACTCAAGATCAGATAAAAAGTGGTGAGTGTGAGCCATTTTAATGCCTTTGACCTTTCTGGACCTTCCTTTGGAGGGTACTTCTCTTACTTCAAGCCAAGGTTTACAGACTCCCTCTTCTGAAGTTTCAACCACTTGTTTGTCCACCTCTCAACGTCTTTCTCTGTAACCTTACTTCTCTTAGTTTGCATCACTACCTCACTGTCAACCACAGGCTTGATTGGACAGTGAGAAATATAGTTTAGATCTAAGGTTTGTCGACAATTTAAATTTGGTGTCGACATTTTTGCACCTGTGTCGACACTTTTAATACATTTCTACAGGAGGTTCGTTAAACAACAGACCCCAACTGGAAGATTGGCAGATACATTGCCACAATCAAGCCACCGACCAGTACACCCAGCACCGACATGATGATGGGTTCCATAAGGCTGGTCATGCCATCAACCATATTATCCACTTCTTCTTCATAGAAGGTGGCGACTTTATCAAGCATCTCATCCAGAGAGCCTGACTCCTCACCGATAGAGACCATTTGTATCGCCATAGGCGGGAATATTCCGGTGCTTTTCATGGCAAACTGTAGCTGCTGACCGGTGGATACATCTTCTTTAATTTTTCTTGCCGCATTGGCATAAACGACATTGCCAGCAGCACCGGCGACCGAGTCGAGCGCATCGACCAGGGGAACCCCGGCGGCAAAGGTGGTTGACAGGGTTCGGCCAAAACGGGCAACGGCGGATTTATCCAGAATTTCACCAATAATCGGCAGCTTCAGCATCAGGCGATCCAGACCGTCTCTGGCTGCCTTGGATGACTTCAGTGTCCGTGATATCAGGAAGCCGCCAGCGACCAAAGCGCCGAGGACGATATGCCAATATTCCTGGACAACCTCTGATATGTTGATGACAACCTGGGTAAAGGCGGGTAGCTCAGCACCGAAGCCCTGAAAAACCTCTTCAAATTGAGGGACTACCTTCACCAGAAGGATGACGGTAACGATCATAGCAATAAGCACTACGGCAATTGGATAGTTCATCGCTTTCTTGATTTTTGCCTTGAGGGCTTCGGTTTTTTCTTTGTAGGTAGCGATTCGATCCAGCAATGTCTCAAGTGCTCCGGACTGTTCACCAGAGGCAACGAGATTGCAGTACAGGTCGTCAAAATAATCCGGGTGTTGTCTGAGGGAGTCGGCAAAAGTACTGCCAGAGGCTACTTCATTCTTGATCTTGCCAACCAGATTTCTCATGGCCTCTTTCTCGATACCGCCAGAGGTAATGTCAAAGGCCTGAAGCAGTGGTACCCCTGCCTTCATCATGGTTGCCATCTGGCGGGTGAACAGGGCTATGTCCATGGGCTTGACTTTGCCCCCACCGCCAAGGCTCAGGGAGAGGCTTTTTTTAGAGACTTTGGTCGCCAGGATGCCCTGTTTTCTAAGCTCAGCCTTGACCAGCGCAGCACTGGCACTTTGCATTTCCCCTTTGATCTTTTTGCCGGCTTTATCTTTGCCCTGCCAGACAAAGGTGGCTGTTTTGGTTGGTTTTGCGGCCATTGTATGCGCGATCCATAGCTGTTCTTCTTGATGAGCAGATTATAAGTTTACTTTCGCCCAGTTTATATCAGGGCGTTCATAAAAACAGATAATCCTCTGAAATTGAGAGCTGATTACTGTTTGTTTCGGTCAAATACAGTGGGTCATTAGGGCCTGCTGAGGTTTCACTGCACGTTCAGCGGGATGTGCAGTCTGGCTTTTATAGCCGCCTTCAGGCTGCGGTGAGCCGGTTTGATTAGATCCCCGGTCCACCTTGTGGAAGTAGGCTGCAGGAGCCAACGGACCTGTTACCCTTGGTCAACAGAGCCTGATCTGTCGTGTGTTTTTAATTGAAAACTTCGGTTCGCTGGAAACCGTCCACATTGATCGCAGTCAGGCTTTTACCCCAGACGCAGCCAGTGTCCAGGGCGTGGATATTATCATGACCACTGACCCCTTCCAGCGCTGCCCAGTGACCAAAAATGATCTGCTCTCGAAAGCAGGGGCTCCCGGAAAAGCTGAACCAGGGCGCATAACCGTTTTTCGGGACAGACCCTTTGCTTTCCAGGTCCAGCACGCCATGGTCATTGCAGAAACGCATCTGGGTAAAGTAGGCTGCGGTAAGCCGTAGCCTTTTCTTCAGCTTAAGCTCATCATCCCATGGCTGAGGTTTGGTGTTTTTGAAGATCTTTTTAAGCCATTTGACATGGTCTTCAGAGCGTAGAGCCTGCTCCAGTTCCCGGGCTTGTTCGATAGCCTGGTCAATAGTCCAGACAGGAGGAATACCGGCATGCACCATGGTGATCTTTCTCTGGTCGTCATGGTGCAGCATTGGGCGAAAGCGTAGCCACTGGAGCAACTCATCAGCATCAGGGGCTTCCAGCACTTCAGTCAGGGTGTCTTTGCTTTTCTGCTTGCGAATGCCACAGGCCACGGCCAGAAGGTGCAGATCGTGATTCCCGAGAACGGCGATACAGCTATTGCCAAGACTTTTCAGGTAGCGCAGTGTTGCCAGAGATTCTGGGCCGCGATTGACCATATCACCAGCAACCCAGAGGACATCGTGGTCAGGGTCAAACTTGAGTTTATCCAACAGTTGTCGCAGAGGGTCATAACAACCCTGGATGTCCCCGACTGCGTAGGTGGTCATTGGCTGTTCCCGGGCTGTTAATGTTGTCTATCAGTCAAGTAGTCGGCTATTCGAACAAAATCGGCAAGGCTCAGTACTTCTGGCCGGGCGGCAGGATCCATGGCCAGTGTTTCAAGCTCTTCTGCCTTGAGATGCTGCTTGAGTGTATTACGGATGGTTTTACGCCGCTGGCTGAAAGCATCCCGAACAACCTGTTCCAGTTTCAGAATGTCTTTACAGGGATGAGGTAGCTCATGATACGGAGTCATTCGCACGATGGCTGAGTCGACTTTGGGCGCAGGCTTGAATGCTCCGGGCCCTACCGTAAACAGGTAATCGACCTTGCAGTAATACTGCGCCATGATACCCAGGCGGCCATAGTGTTTTTCCCCCGGTGCGGCAGCCAGGCGCTGAACCACTTCTTTTTGCAGCATGAAGTGCATATCCTGAATCATGCTTGCAAAGCTTAACAGGTGAAAGATTAACGGGGTTGAAATGTTATAGGGCAGGTTACCGATGATGCGCAGTGGCCGGTCATCGGTTGTCAGGCTGGCAAAATCGAACTTCAGAGCATCGGCTTCGTGAATATGAAAGTTCGGGTTCAGGCCAAAGCGCAGGAGCAGAGTAGGAATCAGGTCCCTGTCCAGCTCTACCACGTCCAGTCCACCGGCACGCTCAAGCACGTCGGCGGTCAGGGCTCCCTGGCCGGGACCAATCTCAACCAGATGCTCGCCATGTTTCGGGTTGATCGACGCAACGATCTCACCGATAACGCCATGATCGTGAAGAAAGTTCTGGCCGAAACGTTTGCGGGCCTTATGGTAAGGAACGTCTGTCTGGGGCATGAGGAGTATTGCTCATCTGGGGAGAAACAGTCGATGACCATCAGCCATGAAAAATAGATTGCATGGATATCGGTCAAACTGGCAATAATAACGCCCGACTGCTGTTTTCGCGAGACTTTCCGACAATAGATTCACCGGCAGCCAGTAGTTCCCCGAAGAATGCCTCATCCCCAACGGCGAAATTCGAGATGGTTGCCATGCTCACTTCAGATCATCAAGTAATCCTCAGGGAACTCGCATTATACAGAACCTTTACTTGCCGAAGCGCTATCACCAAATGTAGTACCCTTATGGAAGAAGGTGGCAGGTTATGGCTGCCACCTGATTATCAGCTGGGAAGGAACTCCTTGCCCCAGCCAGTACCTGCAATTCCACGCTCAATCATTGATTGAATAGACTCACTGTCATAACCCATTTCAGCTAACACTTCCCTGGTTGAATGACCAAACCTTTCAGTAGGCGTGGCGGCTACGATAGTTGACTCTGTGGGTCGAATGGAATAATGGTCGATCTGTGTGATCTGGTGGCCGCTGGGATGCTCAGGATAGATCGAGAAGGCAAAGCTGCCCAGGCCGGTACCTGCTTTACCATCGGCAACACGGCTGTATTGCTCTCTGAGATGTTCAATAGCCTGTGGAATGGCCGAAGCTACATTTACCTTATCCAACGCGGACTTCCAGTAAACGGCTGGAGCCCTTTTAAAGGCTTCTGTCAGGTAGTCTGAGAGATTGTCAGCAGTCACTATACCTCCGAGACCTTCTACCTGACCCAGTCTGCCCAGCTCGGAGTCATTGCTGTCCAGATAAATCCATCCCTCCTGTGTTTCATAGAAGTGAGACAGCGCGTTATAACCCAGAGCCTGTCGACCTGAAGGCTCATTAAACGGAACTCTTCCCTGGTAGTCAAAGGCAAAGGGAATCTGTGCCAGATTGGTTACCGCAGACAATGACGTTCTTGCCCGGGTAGGCTGACCTGTTTTCTGGCGGTGGTAGAGAGCAACCGCCATAGCCAGTCCGCCGGAGAAACCGCAGTTGACGTCCAGTGTGCCGAGGTGGGCGTGTTCTTCCGGTGTCTGTGAGCCACCAAAGCGACTCATGATGCCACTGTTGGCCTGAATGATGTCGTCATAACCAATGTAATTGGTTTTTGGACCGGGCAAAGGACCGCCCAGGCAATCCAGGCGGCAGAAGAGAACGCCCGGGTTAATGGCTTGCAGTGATTCGTGGTCCAGACCCAGAGGCTTCATCTGGCGTTCAGGCGCATTGATAACCACTATATCCACTGACTTGACCAATCTGTTGAATACCTCTCGTCCTTCTTCAGACAGGATGTTGACCAGCGCGCTGCGTTTACCAACGCCGGTCTGGAAGGTAAACAGGGTACCAATCAGAGGATCATAAAGAGGGGTGACCGGATCCAGCTTAATCACTTCGGCACCAAAGCGTGCCATAAAGGCGGTAGAGTGTGGGCCGGCAATAACATTGGTCAGATCAAGAATTCGCAGTCCGTCCAGCCAGTGCGCGGGGGCTTTCTGCTGGCGGCGAGCGGCAAACCGGTTCTGGTCATCTTCGTCCGTGACTGTATTCAGCGCAAAGAGGGCCTCTTCATAGCTGACATTCTTGCGCGGAGCGGGAGTAATCATTTGTCCGGCAAACTCTTCCAGCCAGGCAATGGGGCCAGGTTGTTTCATCAGACCATAAACGGGGTCATTAACCTCAACGATCAGGCCAGACTGGTTGGTGTGCTCATCATTCACCCACTCCCGGGTTGTTCTGTGAGGAGCGCCTGGAATCTGTCCTTCACCGAAAATCTCTCCCCATTCTTGTGAGGTTTTGGTCAGGAATACTTTCTTCATTTTGGCTGCAATGATGTCAGCCCATTTCTTCGGTAATGGATAGACGCCTATGGACGTTTCACCATCCCACTCCTTAATGGGCTGGTGCAGATCTTTAACGTCTGGCAGTCCCTCAGCCAGCAGCTCGTCATAAATACCCAGAGCCTCCAGGCAGCGGCGGGCATGATTACGGTGGGATGGGCATACGCAGTAGAACATACGGCCATCGGCGCATTCATAGGTTCGGTAGAAGGGGTCCAGGTACTCCTGAAGCGCATCATAGCTGAGAGCCATGGGAATGTTGTTGCTCTTGCGATGCTCGATCTCATGTTCACGCATGGTTTTGTAGCGCTCTGGCAATCCTTCGACAACGTAAGAATTATAGGAGAGGCCCTCCATCATTGCGGCAACAATAGGGACTTCAATGTGATCACCTCTACCGGTTTTCTCACGTGCGGTGAGCGCCAGAACCACTGAGCTGGCTGCCAGGGATGTGGCGTAGGAAGAGGCCAGAGGCAGAGGGGAAAAACTTGGGTTCAAACCCATCAAAATTCGGTTGAATCCCATGTCCGTGAAGGCACCAGCAGTAGCAGCAACAACCGCTTCAGTGGCTTTCCACTCCCTTCTCAACTGGTCATTACTGGCAAAGCCGGGAATCGACAATGAGATAAGGTCGGGGCGTGATTCTCTCAATTGCTGAAAATCGATGCCCAGACGTTTCATTACGTCGGGTCTGAAGCTCTCGATGACGATATCGGCTTTTTCAATCAATGACAGTGCCTGGAGCAAGCCAGACTCAGTTTTAAGATCAAGCTTCAGGCAGAGTTTGTTTCTATTTAGAACGGCATTGGCGGGATGGTCCCATTGAGGACCTTCGGGTGGATCAATATGGACAACGGTTGCGCCCAGATCGGCCAGCGCCATGGCAACAGCCGGACCGGCAATCTGCTGGCCAAAATCAACAACCCTGACACCATTCAATGGCAATTTATTCTTATTGTGCATCTGGTAATCCTGCTAATAAAGAGGCAGAGCTTTATTAAAATACGGTGCGTTCATTGCACGCGTTTATGCAAGGAAAATGTTATGAATGGATTGCCCGATCGACCAGCAAAAAAAAATACCCCTGAGACCTGATTTTTTTTATTGCTGGAAAAGGCTTGTTATAAAAATAATTTGGTCTCAGGTGTCTATTTTATTGTTTCTCATTTTTTTTCCAGCCACTGATAATGATGGCGTGCTCTGATGTGCAAATCGCATTTGATGATGTCCCTGAGGATCAATACCTCAAAAAGAAGGGTTAAAAATGAATAATAATAAAAATAATACGTCGCCGTATGCTGGCTTGCTTGCGGGAGCCAACCCAGCGATGGTCGTTGGTTCCGCTTTACTGGTTCTGGCATTTATTGTTTTTACCGTTGCCGATCCTGAATACGCCGATAGCGTTTATACGGCGGCAAAAAACTTTATTGCTACGGATCTGGGCTGGTATTACATAGGGATAATGTCGTTTTTCCTGTTTTTTTCTGTCTGGCTGGTGTTCAGCCGCTACGGTGATATTCGTCTGGGCAGTGATGATGACAGACCGGAGTTCAGTAATTTCGCCTGGTTTTCCATGTTGTTTGGTGCTGGCATCGGAATTGGAATCCTGTTCTGGAGTATTGCCGAACCGATTTACCACTTTCAAAGCAATCCGTTCATCAGTGATGACGAGGCCATGACGGCAGAAGCGGCCCAGGTTGCCATGAGAATCTCGATTTTTCACTGGGGTTTGCATGGTTGGGGGTTGTTTTCTGTTACTGGTCTGATTCTGGCCTATTTTGCCTATCGCAAAGGGCTTCCCATCACTATCCGCTCAAGCCTCTACCCCATCTTCGGTGACAGGATTTATGGGCCTATCGGCCATGCAGCTGACTTGCTGGCAGTATTCGGAACCGTATTCGGCATAGCTACTTCGCTGGGACTGGGTGCACAACAGATGAATGCCGGGCTGGGCTATCTATTGGGCATAGAAGTGTCGACCACCAATCAAGTGATCCTGATCGCAGTTATTTCGGTTGTGGCAACGCTTTCGGTACTGACCGGTTTGAACAAAGGCATTCGTATCCTTAGTGTTTTCAATATGCATCTGACCATAGTCATTCTGGGTCTGTTCGTCATCTTTGGGCCTACTGCCTATCTGCTGGGTGCATTCTTTACCAATACCGGTGACTATCTGTTGAATGCCGTTTCCCTGGGGTTATGGGTTGATCCAGAGCCAGGCGCTCAATGGCAGGGATGGTGGACTATCTTCTATTGGGGCTGGTGGATTGCCTGGGCTCCTTTTGTCAGCATGTTCATTGCCCGTATCTCCAAGGGCCGGACCATTCGTGAATTTGTCCTTGGTGTTCTCGTTGCACCTACGACACTGGCAGCTTTCTGGATCACTATATTTGGTAACAGTGCCTTCTATCTGGAACTTTACGGTGACGGCGGTGTTACAGAGGCTGTGAACAAGGATATCACTACTGCTCTGTTTACCACTGTGCAGCTGCTGATTGAGAGTGAGTTGATGTCCGCGCTGATGGCGGGCATCTGCACCATTTTGCTGGTGACTTATTTTGTTACCTCCGGGGACTCGGCGACCCTGGTGATCTGTACCCTGGTGTCCATGGGGAGTGATAATCCGCCTGCCCGGTACAGAGTGTTTTGGGGACTGGTGATTGGTGCCTCGGCAGCCGTTTTGCTGTATGCCGGTGGTCTTAAGGCTCTGCAAACAGCTTCTATTGTCGCGGCCCTGCCATTCTCGATCATTCTGTTTCTTGCCACTTATGGTCTTATCAAGGCCCTGCGCGAGGAGGCTTTACCAGGTGAAGAGGCTTACAAGGTGTCCATGGCAAGAAATGGACGTTCCTGATAGATATTGGCTGTGCGCAAGAGGTACACAGCCATTTCAGTAGATTAGACGAGGTTTGTTATGTCTACGCGAGTGATTTTGCCCCGCATCATGCAGGTGGGGGCGGGGGCCAGCCTGGCTCTTCCTGATGTTCTGACTAGTCTGAGCTGTGCGAAGCCTCTCATTATTACTGATGCCATGATGGTTCAGCTAGGTTATGTCCAGGCACTGCAGGACTGTCTGACAAAAAACGACATTGATTCCAGTGTTTTTGCAGATACCGTTCCGGAACCCACCGTCGGCTCCATTCAGGCGGGTGTTGAAATGGCCAGGCAGGGAAGCTACGACTGTGTTGTTGCTCTCGGTGGAGGCAGCCCTATCGACAGTGCAAAGGCAATAGCTGTTCTCTCATGCCTTGGTGGTGAAATGCGGGATTATAAGTTCCCAAGGATCATGGATCAGCCCGGACTGCCGGTGATTGCTATACCCACTACGGCCGGTACGGGTTCTGAGGCCACTCGAGTCACCATTATCACAGATGAATCCTGTGACGAAAAAATGCTCTGTGTCGGGGCTGCTTATATGCCGTCAGCAGCTCTGGTGGACTATAACCTGACATTGAGTGTGCCTCCCCGTACGACAGCAGACACAGGTATTGATGCACTGACCCATGCTATGGAGGCATATGTCAGTAAAAAAGCCAGCTTGTACAGTGACAGTCAGGCTCTGGAAGCCATGCGCCTGATTGCACCGAATCTGCGTACCGCCTATCACAATGGCAAGGATGAAAAAGCCCGTGAAGCCATGATGCTGGGCTCAACCCTCGCGGGTGTCGCCTTTTCCAATGCCTCGGTAGCTCTGGTCCATGGTATGAGCAGACCTATTGGAGCTTTTTTCCATGTTCCCCATGGCTTGTCTAATGCCATGCTGTTGCCGGCTGTTACTGAGTATTCAATTCCCGCTGCGCCTGATCGTTATGCCGACTGTGCGCGGGCTATGGGTGTTGCCGAACAGAGAGACAGTGATGAAGTGGCAAACCATAAGCTGCTGACCGAACTGAAAGCTCTGAATGATGAGCTTTCAGTTCCGGGTCCACAGGAATTTGGCATTGATAAAGTTGCATTTTTTGAAGTGCTGGACACCATGGCATTGCAGGCTCTGGCATCCGGGTCACCTGCTAATAATCCCAGGGTGCCTGACGCAGAAGAAATTAAAGCCATTTACCAGCAGCTCTGGGACTAATTCAACACAAGTCAGTCAGAGAGTTAAGAAAAACATTTCTAACAAAACCATAGAGTGAATCATGAACACAATTGGCCATCTGATCAATGGTAGAGCAGTCAATGATGATATACGTCATCAGGCGGTTTATAACCCGGCAACCGGTCAGGCTGAAAAGCAGGTTGCTTTGGCTTCCAAAGCTACAGTAGAGGAAGCTGTTGCTGCTGCAGAAGCAGCTTTCCCTGCGTGGAGAAACACGCCTTCCATCAAGCGTGCCCGTATCATGTTCCGATTCAAGGAGCTGCTTGAGCAGAATGCTGAGCGTATCTGCGAATTGATTGGCCAGGAGCATGGCAAGATTTCCCACGATGCCATGGGGGAGCTGCAGCGTGGTATTGAAAACGTTGAATATGCCTGCGGTGCGCCAGAGCTGTTAAAGGGAGAACACAGCAGTAATGCCGGACCAGGCATTGATTCCTGGAGCGAGTTCCAGTCTGTGGGGGTTGTTGCCGGGATCACTCCCTTTAACTTCCCGGTCATGGTGCCACTCTGGATGTACCCGATGGCCATTGTCTGTGGCAATACCTTTGTTCTGAAGCCTTCCGAGCGGGTGCCAAGTTCAACACTGTTCGTGGCTCAACTGCTGCACGAAGCCGGTCTGCCAGCAGGTGTCATGAATGTTGTCAATGGTGACAAGGAAGCTGTGGATGCTCTACTCCATGATAAAAGAGTCGAGGCTATCAGCTTTGTTGGATCTACCCCCATCGCTGAGTATATCTACACGACAGCGACAGCCAATGGCAAAAGATGCCAGGCATTGGGTGGTGCTAAGAACCACGCGATCGTAATGCCTGATGCCGAGATGGATAATGCTGTTAATCAGCTGCTGGGCGCAGCTTTTGGTTCCTCCGGCGAGCGTTGTATGGCATTGTCTGTAGCCGTTGCCGTGGGTGATGCAGCGGCCGACCAGTTGGTAGGCAAGCTGAAAGAAGCCATGCAGTCCCTGAAAGTGGGTGCTTACAGCGACAGCTCCAATGATTTTGGACCGGTCATTACCCGACAGCACCAGGAAAAAGTGGTCGGTTTTATTGACAGTGCCGAAGAGCAGGGAGCCGAGATCGTGGTTGATGGTCGCCAGCCCGAGGTCGCCGGTTATCAGGAAGGTTACTTTGTCGGTGGTACCCTTATTGACAGAGTAACGCCAGAAATGACCAGCTATCAGAACGAAATCTTTGGCCCCGTTCTGCAGGTTGTCCGAGTCAACAGTATGCAGGAAGCCATGGACCTGATTGATCGTCATGAATACGGTAATGGTACCTGCATCTTTACCCGGGATGGGGAAGCCGCTCGCTATTTCTCCGCACACATCCGGGTAGGAATGGTTGGCATCAATGTGCCTTTGCCAGTGCCAGTGGCTTATCATAGCTTTGGTGGCTGGAAGCGCTCACTGTTTGGTGATCTCCATGCTTATGGTCCGGATGCGGTTCGTTTTTATACACGTCGCAAGACCATTACTCAGCGCTGGCCCTCTGCGGGCGTCCGGGAAAATGTCCAGTTTTCCATGCCCACCATGAAGTAAGCGGAGCCCAGGTAATAGCCCCGGAAACAGTTTGATTGTCGTTTTGTTACAAAAAATGAACAGTCTTTCGGTTGTCTGGGGTTAATACTGCATGGTCTAGCCATGTAGTGATTATTATAATGAAAAAGCGACTACCTCCTCTGAACTGGCTGCGCTCCTTTGAGGCATCTGCCCGCCTGCTCAGCTTTACCCATGCAGCCAATGAATTGAATCTTACCCAGGCTGCGGTCAGCCAACAGGTTAAAGGTCTTGAGTCTCAGCTTGGAGTAGCCCTGTTCAAGAGGCTTCCCCGTGGGCTGGAAATGACGGAAGCCGGCATGGCTTATCTTCCTGCTGTTCATGAAGCAGTCAGCTCGCTGGTTGTGGCGACGGAAGAGCTGTTTGGTCAGGGCAGGGACAGATTGTTAACTGTCAGGGTGAATCTGGTATTCTTCACGACCTGGCTGACTCCCAGAATGGGCCGTTTCAGGGAAGAGTTTCCTGAGATCGGCATACGTTTTACCAGTAATATCTGGGCAGAGGACAAGGACAGGGAAGCAGACCTTGAAATACGTTATGGCCGGGGTGACTGGCCAGATCTGAAGGCTGATTGTCTCACTGAGGACGAGCTCTTCCCCGTTTGCAGTCCAGAGCTGGCCAATGGTCTGCCACTGCCCGAGTGTCCCGAACAGCTATCAGAACATACCCTGTTGCATGTTATTGGCTATGAAGAAGGCTGGGGGTACTGGTTCAATCAGCTGGATTGTGAATTCCGCGAAAACTCTCCAGGCCTGCAGTTTGATACCCTGATTACAGCACTGGAAATGGCGAAGTATGGTCAGGGTTTTGCGCTGGGCCGGACATCCCTTGTCGCAGGAATGTTGACCAGTGGTGAGCTGGTGGCACCATTGCGGCAAAGAGTCAGGGCTTCTGAGGGATTCTATCTTACTTCTCCTGCCCGTCAGTACTTGCATCCCAAGGCGAAAGTATTCAGAAGCTGGATTCTGGAAGAGAGCCGGAAAAGCAAAGCCTCGTCATCAAAAAGTCAGCTTAGTGAAGATATAAAAGTAGCGGATATTGCATACTGATTGATACAGGAAACTTATTTTATTAAAGGACTAATCCTATAGACCCCACACTGATTTCTCAGAATCAATGGGGAGGATGTCAATCAGGGAAGGAAAGCATCTCCAGTGCCGTTTCGATGGCGGTGTATAAACTGCCTGAGTCAATGTTCCCGGTGGCCGCAAGATCCAGGGCGGTACCATGGTCAACAGAGGTTCGAACAATTGGCAGCCCCAGGGTAATATTGACGGCCTGGCCAAAGCCCTTGTATTTCAGTACCGGTAATCCCTGGTCATGGTACATGGCCAGTACGGCATCAGCCTGTTGCAGCAGTTTTGGGTTAAACAGGGTGTCAGCGGGTAAGGGGCCGGTCAGGTTCATCCCCTGAGCCCTGCAATGGTTCAGAACGGGAATAATGGTTTCAATCTCTTCCATTCCAAGGTGGCCACCCTCGCCGGCATGGGGGTTCAGTCCACAGACAAGAATATGAGGCGTGCGGATCGCAAACTTATCCTGTAACTCCCGATGAAGAATGTGAATAACCTGAGTCAGGGAGTCATGGGTAATCGCTGAAGAAACTTTTGAAAGCGGCAAATGGGTGGTGGCCAGGGCGACTCTTAAGCCCTCTGTCGCCAGCATCATCACAACTTTCCCGGTGTGGGTCTGTTCAGCAAGAAACTCAGTGTGGCCACTAAAGGGAATACCAGCGTTATTGATTACTTCTTTATGAACAGGGCCGGTCACCATTCCAGCAAAAAGGCCGTTCACGCATCCATCCAAGGCTAACTTCAGGGTATCGAGAACATATTGACCGTTAGCGGGGTTAACGGCACCCGCTGTTGCCGGGGTGGCCATGGAGACCGGGGCAACCACCAGGGTGTTTGCCCGGGAAGGTTCTCTGATATCCGGGCTAAAGAGTTGCAGGTCAACGGAAAGGCCCAGCTGTATTGCCCGTTGTGCCAATAGCTCCGGATCAGCTGCGATCACCAGTTGCACCGGTTTGGAAAGCTCGTGGCCCTGGGTTGCCAGCATCAGGCAAAGGTCGGGACCGATGCCTGCAGGCTCCCCGGCGGTAACCACCAGCCGGGGAATGGGTTGGGTGGTGAAACCGGTCATATCAGAGCTGGATCTCAACGTAGGCCTGATCGCGGATTTCCCGCAGCCAGACTTGCAGTTCTTCTTCAAACTTGCGATTACTGAGCAGTTCTCTTACCTGGTTGCGGCGAACCTGGGTGCTGATGTCAGACTGCCGTTTGCCCAGCACTTCAAGAATATGCCAGCCGTAGGTGGTGCGAAATGGCTCACTTACTACTTTTTCCGGAATGATGTTCATCACGGTCTGGAATTCCGGAACCAGTGTTTCTGGAGAGATCCATCCCATATCACCGCCATTGAGCGCGGAAGCGGTATCGTCAGAATACGCTTTGGCAAGCTCGCTGAACGCTTCCCCCGCCTGAACCCGCTGATACAGTTTCTTCGCCTGCATCTGGGACTCAAGGTTACTGCGAATTTCATTGGGCTTGATCAGGATATGGCGAACATGAACCTGACTCTGAACCACTTTTTTATTCCCCCTGGTATCCATAAGTTTGATGATATGGAAACCGGCAGGGCTGCGGATAGCGTCGGAGGTCTGCCCCGGGGTCATGTTAATGGCCTGTTCCGCAAAAAGTGTGGGGAGCTGGTCGGCTTTTCGCCAGCCGAGGTCGCCACCTTCCAGGGCATTCTGCCCCCTGGAGTTGGCAATGGCCAGGGCCTGAAAGTCTGCCCCCTGGCGCAGTTGTCCGGACAGGTCATCAGCAAGGCGCTCTGCACTCTGGACCTGGTCGGGCGTGGCATTGTCCGGTGTGGCAATCAGAATATGACCCAGACGATATTCCGTCTGCACTTGCGCCAGCCCTTCAGGAGAGCTCAGGAAGTTATCAATTTCCTGTTCGCTGACCTGGACCCGCTGGGCAACCTGGCGCTGGCGAACACGGTTTAGAATCATTTCCCGGCGGATTTCTTCACGGGCCTGGCTGAACGACAGGCCATCCGCTTCCAGGTTTTGCCGGAACGCTTCCAGGGTCATCTGGTTGCGCTGGGCGATTCGGGCAATGGCGTCATTAAGAGCCCAGTCATCAATGCGGATGCCTCCGCGCTTGCCCATCTGGATCTGAATGTTTTCCAGTATCAGCTGTTCCAGTACCTGGTTTTTAAGCACATCTTCCGGCGGCAGGTCGATATTTCTGGATGCCAGCTGGCGATGCACAGCCTCAACACGGGCATCCAGCTCACTCTGCATGATCACGTCCTGATCAATTTTGGCAACGATTCGATCCAGTGCCAGCTGGTTTCGGATGGTGCCTTTCTGTGGGGTTTGCGCCGCGTCATTTGACTGTGCGTAAACGCCACCACTGCTGAAAGACAGCAGGCACAGGGAAGCCAGTGCCATGCTTTTTAATCCCTTCATCATTTACTTCTCATCCCCTGCGTAACCTTTAATACCTTTGATGTACTGTTTTGTGGTGCCACCGGTCAGATCGCCAAGTCCTCTCAGGACAAACTGGAGAAATACGCCGTTTTTGCTGTCAGGGTGATCAATGTTGTCATCATCCTCAACCCACTTGCGCCACAGTACACGTACCTGATAACAGCAACTGTTATATTCGACTCCGGATAATATCTCAAGGTTCCGCCTGTTGGTTAAATCGTACTGCCAGCGGCCCATGGCTGACCAGTTGTTGGTCACAGGCCATGCGATAGAGAGGTCGGTCTGGCTCAGGTTGTTGTCGGTGGTCAGGCCGGTATTTTGATCCAGCTCGTTTTTAACAAAACGATCAGCCTGACGCAGGAAACGATAGCCAGCGTTCATGACACGGCGATCATCCGGCTTGTACTGGTAGTAAAGACCGTAGCTGTCCAGTTTGTTGTTACTGGTATCCCACATCAGATCCTGATGGATGTTCATACTGCGATTAATGTTATAGACCAGTTCCGATGCCAGTGGTGACACTGAATCCTGCATTTCTTCCAGCAGACGCTTGGTCTCATCGCCCGGGTTGGTATCCAGGTCCTGGTCAGTAACACCCTGGTCAATACCGGCGATAGGGCTGATCCAGAGTTGACGATCTTCAAAATAGATGATCTGACCAATGCCAAAGCGCACCCGCTCAAAGCCATCATCTTCTATCAGCCGGGTTGTCAGGCCCAGGGAGAGGTGGTTGGCATCACCTAACCGGTCGTGGCCGGAGAAGCGGCTGTCACGCCAGAGTGAGTTGTAGTTGAAGTTCATCAGTGCGGTATCAAACACCGGGTTCATCTCCTGCCCTTCTTTATGAGGGGAGTAGAGATACTTCATCCTGGGCTCAAGAGTGTGGGTGAATTCGGTGCCACCGATATTGGTGAATCGGTCAAAGTAAAGGCCGCTGTCAATGCTGAATGTGGGTACTGTTGTCTTGGGTGACTCGGTGTAGTCAGCAGCGGCGAAGTTGCCGTAGGCCCTATTCAGGTCAGTCTCTACCTCAGTTGCACTCAGGTCCGTCAGCCGGTATTCAACATGTTGCACCTTCACCGCCGGGCGGATAAATGCATAGCTCCAGTCAAAAGAGTAACCTGCCCCGGTTTCCAGGTAGAGCCGTTCACCATTGGCGCTTTTAATACCATAACCTTCGTCGTATACGCTCTCGAAGTATTCGTTATTCGGTGTTGTTTTCGATTCTGCCTTAACATAATGCCAATTATCATCACGGGAGAACTTCGTGTAGTCGGCCACATAATTCAGGTTCAGGCGGCTACTGGCCAGCCAGTTACCAGACAGTTTGATTTGCGGCAGTTTGTTATAAGGGTCATCGGCCGTCTGGTTCATATTCTGGTATTGGTGAGCATCCACACTAAACTGCCAGCTGTGGTTGGTATCCCCTCCCAGGTAGCGGGTACCTATCCGCTGGTTCAGCGGTGCGTTGGCAGACAGGTTAAGGCTGGTGCTGAAATCATCCAGATAGTTTTTATCACTGGCTTTGGCGTAGTCGACTTCTGCCGTCCAGCGGCTGGTCAGGTTGGTCTGCTGACGATAGTTGAGCAACCAGCGGTGGTCATTGTAATAAGGGTTCTCTTTTTTCAGCTGATCTTTGTCCAGCAATCCGGAAAGCCCCAGTTCACCCCGGGTGTTACCCACCAGATAGCGGAATTCGTTCTCCAGCATTAATCCCCGTTTGCTCATATATCTGGGCGTCAGGGTGGCATCATAGTTGGGTGCAATATTCAGGTAATAAGGAATGGCAAAGTCCAAACCGTTATCACTGCTTTGGGATAGCGTAGGGTAAAGGAAACCGGACTTTCTGCGGTCATCAATAGGGAAAGACAAATATGGCGTGTAGAGGATTGGCAGCCCTTGCACACGAACGACGGCATTTTTGGCCAGACCCTGACCACTACCCATATCAAGGGTTACCTGTTGCCCGGACAGCTGCCAGCCTTTGTCACCCGGAGGGCAGGTGGTGTAGGTGGCGTCAGACAACTCAAGTGTAGTGTCTTCATTGCGGACGATGCGTTTAGCGCTGCCGCGGGCTTTCTGCTCATGCATCACATAAGCGGTATTCTCAAGGGTTGCACGGCCACTGTCGAGCTTTAGATCACCTTTGTCACCGACCAGCAGGACGCCACTGTCCCGAAAGCGAACGTTGCCTTCGAACTGGCCATGGTTCCGACTTTTGTCCAGCGTGGCGTGGTCACTTTCAAACTGCCGACTGCCCTGACGGACCGTAACATCACCCTTGAAGGTGGCAACTGAGTCTTTGTCATAACTTGACTCATTGGACTCGGCGACAATGGGTGCATTATTGCTGTCCCCGCTATAGTCTTTGCCAGGTCTGGGCGGCTCGATATAAGCGCCGCAGCTATAGAAAGGCTCAGTTGATCTTCTCTGTGCAGAGAGGTTCCGGATAGGTTGCCAGTCCAGTTGTTGTTTGAGGGCGGCGTTTTGACCGTTGGTGGCAGGCTTTATCGGCGTCGCCGGTTTTTTCGGGTTTCTGACCTGCTGTTTGGCCCCGGGCTTCGGTTGCACCGGTTTGGATTTGCCGGTGGCAGGATGACAACTCCAATGACCATTAGCCAGTGTCTGGCAGTGCCATTCGCTCTGTTGACCACCCGAGGGTTCAGCGGCAATAACTCTGGCTGCTGGCTGGCTGGCAATAATGCTGGTTGCAATGACCAGTGTCAGTGCTTTTGGGGTAAAGGGTAATGGGTGCATATCCATAAGCTCAGCAATCCTGGGGCAACATTCTTACTGCATTTGAGTCGCAATATTCTATATGCATTTGCACAGGAAATGCAGTGTTAAATCCATTGGGAACTTTGGACACGAGAGCCTGAAATGTCAAATGGCCACAGGCTTTTCATTTTCTCCCGGGCCGGGAACCTTATGTCAATAGAGCCTAAGCGCCAATAGGCCAGAATAGCTCTCTGTGATAGTCTTGGGTATTGATCTGACATTGCTAATGGGAAGCAAAAGCGTTGGCCACAACAATTTCAGAGCTTCAGAACGTTTCTGAAGCATCTTGTCGTCGGGAACAACTGGCACAATGGGTTGTCACAGTGTTATCTGGCGGACAAAGCCCTGCCTTTGATCATGGGGACCTTGATGCAGGTGCTTCAATGCCTTTACAGGCCATTGGCAGTGACGCCGGTTTTCGAAAATATTATCGGGTTAAAACCCCTCAGCGGACGCTGGTTGCCGTAGATGCTCCTCCGGCAACGGAAGATACCCGCACCTTTGTTGAGATAGCCACTCACTGGCGGGCAGGCGGGGTTCACGTTCCTGAGGTGTTTGCGGTTGATTATGAGCATGGCTTTATGCTTCAGGAGGATCTGGGGGATACGCCAATGCAGGTTTTACTGCAAGGTTCTGCCGCCAACCAGCACTATCCGCAGCTTCTGGACACCTTACTCACCGTGCAGCAACAGTTGCCTGATAACCTGCCTCCCTACGATGAAAAGCTGATCCGCCTTGAGCTGTCTCTTTATCCCCAGTGGTTTCTTGGGGCACTTATGGGATTTGATGCTGAAGATCCTCACATTATGCAGCCGCTGACGGGGCTGTTCTCCTCGCTGGTAACAACGTTTCTTGAGCAGCCAAAGGGAACGGTTCATCGTGATTACCATTCCCGAAACCTGATGCTGGCACCGGATGGCACTGTCGGGGTTATTGATTTTCAGGGAGCGCTGCATGGGCCATTGCTTTATGACGTCGTGTCTTTATTGAGGGACTGCTACATAGCCTGGCCTGAAGAAAAGATAGACTGCTGGTTATCCTCCTTTATTGCCCGTCATCCGGTGCTGGCAGATTATGACCGGGAACAGCTGAAAATCTGGTTTGATCTCACGGGTTTACAGCGTCATCTGAAATGTCTGGGGATCTTTTCCAGGTTATGGCTGCGTGATAGCAAATCCGGCTACCTGAACGATATTCCAAGAACCCTGGGGTATGTGGTGTCCATCTGCCAGCGATACCCTCAATTCAAAGCCCATGCTGAGTGGCTGCAAAAGGGCGTTGAACCTCTGGTTAAAGGGCGGCTCAAACAGGTAATGGAGGAAGCTGGCGTATGAAGGCCATGATACTTGCTGCTGGTTATGGCAAAAGACTCAGACCCATTACCCTGTCCATTCCCAAACCGCTGGTACCAGTGGCAGGAAAACCCCTGATTACCTATCATATCGAGCGGCTGGCGCAGGCTGGTTTCAGGGAGCTGGTCATTAATCATGGCTGGTTGGGAGAAAAGATTGAGGAGGCACTTGGCTCAGGTTCCGGCTGGGGGGTAACTATTCAGTATTCTCCTGAAGGTGAGCCTCTGGAAACCGGCGGTGGGATTTGTCGAGCCCTGCCGCTGCTGGCTCAAGGTCAGGCGGGCGAAAGTGATGCACCGTTTGTGGTGGTGAATGGGGATGTATATACGGATATCTGCCTGAAAAATCTGCAGCTCCCGCAAGGCATGCTGGCGCATCTGGTGATGGTCGATAATCCGGACTTCCATCCTGCAGGGGATTTTTGTCTCGACGATGGGATTCTTTTTGAGAAAGCAGCAATGCCGGAAAAAGCCGGACTGACATTCAGTGGCGTCAGCATACTATCCCCGCGATTATTTGACGGCTGTCAGCGTGGCACAGCCTTTGCCCTGGCTCCGTTATTGATTGAGGCCATGCAACAGGGCCGGGTCAGTGGCCAGTACCACCATGGTTTCTGGACGGATGTGGGTTCTGTTGAACGGCTACAGGCACTGGAAGGCTATCTTCAAAAACAGCAGCAGGACCGGCCGCAAAGCCAAAACAATCTTCAAGATCAGAGCAGGACTTCATGACCGCAATAGTAATTGGCGCGTTGGTTGGATTCATGACCGGTGGACCCTTTGGCGCTATTTTGGGCGCATTTGTGGGTTCCTGGATTAACCGGACCTATTTAGGTGGGCAGGGAGCTGCTGGCTTCGGGACTTCTGCCGCTTATCGTCAAAAAGCCCAGACCGCCTTTTTCAGGGCAACGTTTCTGGTGATGGGCCGTGTGGCAAAAGCGGACGGCCGGGTAAGTGAGTACGAAATAGAGACAGCACGAGCCATTATGGACAACATGCGCCTCTCAGAAGAGCAGCGCAGGATGGCAATAGAGCTGTTTAATGAGGGCAAGAAGCCGTCTTCCGATATTGAAGGTGCGCTTCGGTCATTTCGTGAGGTGGCCGGTGCCAGCACACTGATTCCCATGTTTCTGGAGATTCAGCTGTCGGCAGCCTATGCCGACGGTGGGTTGAGCCCTTCAGAAAAAGCGGTATTCAAGCAGGTTTGCAGTATTCTGGGGGTGGGCAACTTTGCTTTTGAGCAAATTCACAAACGGTTTATTGCCCAGAGAGAGTATTACCAGCAAGGTGGCTATCATTCCGGAGCCGGTGGCAACCGATCATCTTCAGGAATGGATCTGAAGCGGGCCTATGATGTTCTGGGCGTGTCAGACAGTGCCTCAGATGCTGAAGTCAAGAAGGCTTATCGTAAGCTGATGAGCGAACACCATCCGGATAAACTGGTGGCAAAGGGGTTGCCTGAGGAAATGATGGCGGTTGCCAAAGAAAAAACCCAGGAAATTCAGGGCGCTTATGATCAGGTTCGGGCAGCCAGGAAGGCCGCAGGATAGTTAGAATAAGCAGCTGTCTTTATGAAGATTTTGGATGGTTGCTACTTTTATACAGCCTTCAGGGGAACTTTTTCAGGGTTAAGTTGACTAAATGATCAACAGGCAAATTCTTTAACTTAATCATCTGGAGGCCGGGGCTGTGATTTATTCAAAACGTAAGCAGTATATGTACTGGTATGTTCCAGCCACTACAAGGATTGACCTTGATTCCAATCGTTCAGTGATCTATTGCTTTTCAGAGTTGCCGCGAAAGGTGAGATCAGCACTGAGAAGAAAAAAGAAGTATCTCATTTTCAAAGAAATTAATGAATTCTCCACCTCTATCGTTGAGAGGGAAGTTCAACCTTCTGTTTAATTCTTTCTATAGATTCTTTGGGTGTTCTGTCATTTTGTGGAAATAATCATAATTCCTGAAATGACTCGATAGAACTAAATCGGTTAATGAAGGTCTGATCTTTCATTGTCAGCAAGTCATCTCAAATGGGTGAAATCACGGGGTGGTGAAAGTTCGATGAATGTAACACTTAAAGTCAAATATCATTGGGACCTAAGAGATTTTTATCGTGTAGATAAACCTTACGATGGGTTTGGGGATGTAACAAAGCTAAATATATATTCAGACGAAAAAAAGGACGAAAAAAAGAACGAAAAAAAGAAATCCCACCGTGTCTACAGTGGCCGGATTGTAAGGGCGGTATCCTGCGATCATCCTATCCTGGTCGATCCGTGCAGGGTAGGCAGTTGCCTTGTAGAAATGGATTTATCCAGCCGTTATATGGTGGTTGGCGATGCCTGGCGTGGCACTGATTTTCAAGGGATTGTCAGGAGATTAAGTGAGAAAAGTATTTACGCCTTGACTGAAGTTCAACGACATGATGTTAATGCCGTAAAACTAATGATTGAAAAAAGTTATTACACCGATGACGGTGAGTTAGAGGACACTACATTTACAGATAATCTGTCTCCGGAAAACATGGCTGAAGCGGGATTCGTATTCGTCAGGGATGGGGTCGTATGTTGCTATCATGGCTACATTGGACGTCATAAACACTATACGAATATTTCTTCAGAGTGGCATGGCTGTCAGACTTCACCAACGCTCAGGCATCAAGAGTTGTTTAATAGCCCACCTTGTATCGAGCTTAAAAAATGCCAGTTTCCGATTTTGACCACTGAGTCTGGTGAAGATGCCACTGGAGCAACTTACCGGATGCTTATTCCTGGTGGTGTTGGCGGGCACCCAAAAGTCGGTTGTAACGCAGCAATGCTGGTGACTAACAAAAATCATGAGTTACCGGTAATGGATAGAGAAACCGCACAGCACGAAGTGTTGCTGGTAATCATTGACACACTGAAGAAAAAGATCAGGAACAGGGTTGAGAAAAGTAATATCGGTATTCCGGACTTCACCCAACAGGCTCAGCAGTTGATATACCTTGAACATTTTATCCCCTTATTCGGGAAACTTCAGCTGGCTACAGAGCGATTGATCATGCTGATGAATCGGGTTCAATTGCAGTTGGCAGATAAAGATGACAAGGATACGATCAGAAAAAAAACAGATGAGATTGCTGAAGCTCTGAAAGTGGATGGCATTAAAAAAGAAATGGGCAAAATTATTGAGGCAATCACTGATTATGAAAAGGCAAACTTTTTGTCAGTTATGACTAAATACCCTGCATATCTAAAGCGTGTGGGTAATATTGATGGTATGCCTGGTCTCGATATTGTCGAGCAAGAGCTGGTTAAATTGAGCGAAACTTATTCCGAACATTTTTTTCAGGATGGTTTTTTTAACAGGGTTATCAACACTTCGGATTTTGACGATTTATTTGCTAAATTTCAGCACCTTTTCTGGAACAGATCAGACGACAATAAATTAATTGTTGATATAACGGCTTCCCGAAGTGAACTTTTGAAAAGCATAAATGCGGTTCACGAAAAGGTCGAAGAGCTGTTAACAATCTACCTGGAGGCCTGTAAAAGCAATGTTTCTGTTGATTCAGGCAATCCTGCTCAAACTTTGCAAAGCCCCCTGTTAGGTGAGATTGTACCCGATTGGCTCAAACCGGCATCCCCTGCTAGTGGTCAAATCTCTATTGCCCGGGGAAAAACAAAAAATGCTTTTCGACTGCCCAACTGCTGCGTAACTGGCTGGTTGACTGATGCGAACCACGTCCTTCACCGTCATTTACCACCCTGATTTCTGGTCACTCTGCACAGTGAAAATATCAAGCTGTTGAGGGCTTGCAGAGAAGTATTGCTTTGAATAAGGATATTGTATTGCGCCAGATCGGTTGCGAGTGTTTTTACCAGGCTGTTGACGCCTGAACGCATGACATTACTCATCACCAGAATATCGATGGGTTCCTTTACGGCGGAGGAGGTCAGGGTAAGAATGCTGCCGCCGTTTACTTTAAGCGCAGGCAGCGTTGCCCTGATCAGTCGTATGGCGCTCATCAGCGTCAATTCAAAAGCAGCCTGCCAGGCTTGATCATCAAACTCTTCAAAGAATCCCGGTGCCGGGCCTCCGGCATTGATGACCAGCCCATCGATATGAAAACTTTGTTTTGAATACCAAGATCCATACGATGAAACTCCTGTATTTATTTTCGACGCACTTATGGCTTATGAGGCCGGGCAAGATACTCTGTAGACTGCATCTCCTGCAGACGACTGCGCGTTCTCTTGAACTCAAACGACAGAGTACCACTGGCATAGAGTGCTTCAAGATGAACTTCACAGGATAAAATAAGTTTTACGCCACGGTCATAGAACTCGTCAATCAGATTGATGAAACGACGGGCCTGATCATTCCGGTTGGCATCAAACTGAGGGACATCCTGAACAATGACTGAATGGTACAGGCAGGCAAGCTCGATATAGTCATTCTGGCTGCGGGGGCCATCGCACAGATCCGTAAAGGTAAACCAGGCCACATCTCTGCCTGACTTTACGGTGTTAATCGGGCGTCCTGATATTTCGATGCTCTGGCCCGACTCAATATGTTCCGGGTCAGCAGCCAGCTCTGAAAATATCCGCTCCAGCTTTTCATGGTTGGCTTTATTGAGGGGGCAATAGTAGGTTTCAGCTTTTTCCAGAAGACGCAGGCGATAGTCAATATTGCCATCAACATTCACCACCAGGGTGTGCTTTTTAATCAGGTCGATGGCCGGAAGGAAGCGGGCCCTTTGCAGTCCATCGCTGTAGAGAAGGTCGGGGTCCACATTCGATGTGGCGACCAGGGTGACGCCCCGCTGAAACAGCTGATCCATCAAACCGGCCAGAATCATGGCGTCCGTGATGTCGGAAACAAAGAACTCATCAAAGCAGATGATCCTTGCTTCTTTGGAAAGACGTTCAGCGACGCTTGATAGCGGGTTTTTCTGCCCCTCCAGTGTCTTAAGCTCGGCATGCACCCGGCGCATAAAGTGGTGGAAGTGCATGCGCAGCTTATCCTGAAAGGGCAGGCAGTGATAAAAGGTGTCCATAAGCCAGGTTTTACCCCGGCCAACGCCCCCCCAGAAATAGAGGCCACGTAATGGCTCACGGGGCTTGCCGAGGGCACCTTTGATCTTCTTGAGGAGTGATCCCCCGGGTGGTTGGATCAGCTGTTCATAGAGGTTTTGCAAGTGTTTTACCGCCTCAGCCTGGGCCGGGTCCCTGCTAAAACCTTTTTGGGTGATATCCCTGTGATAACAAGCTTGCGGGGTCATAATCAAATACTGGATAAAGGAGCGCTGCTTATTGTTTTCATATTTGCCAACGGGGCAAAAGCTGTCAATGTAACTGGACTCCGGTCAGGTGGCAAGGCTTGCTGAACTGAACCTTTTCAGGCCGGGTTCGGTCATTATAGGCTTTGATGTTCTTTTATCACTCTTTGACGAAAGCAACTATACAAAGTAAGTGGTGGACAAAGTCTGCGAGTTTTGCTCGAATCTGGCTTTTGCCGGTATGGGCTAGGCCAACTTCAATGGAATCTATACAATCTGTTTATAGGCAGGCGCTAAAGCACATGGCGTTGTGATTTAATGACAAGGGCGCGGGCCCCACTGAGTGAGGCGATACTGTGGAAAACATGAACGTACTTTGGTTTATCGGTAGTCTGGCGTTTCTGACGGGGATTCTGTGTGGTGCGCTCGTTTACCATTTACTGTCCGGTGCAAAATCCCGTAACGGCAGGCTGGAGAGCCAGCTGGATGAACTTCAGCAGGAATTCAAAGAGTACCAGGAGCGTGTGGGAGATCACTTCACCACATCAGCCCACCTGATCAATAAACTGACCGATACCTACCGGGATGTCCATGAGCATCTGGCCAATGGTGCGGAAGCGCTCTGTAAGGATGAAGAAGTCCGCAACCGGCTTGGCGACTCCCTGTTAAGCAGTAACGCACTGCTGTCCGGGAAGATTCATAAGCGTCGTAATGAACGCACGCCCCCCCTGGAGCAGCCCAAGGACTATGCGCCTAAATCCAGCCCTGATGAACAGGGAGCGTTGGCTGAAGAGTACGGTTACGGTGAGTCAGCGAAAGAAGGAACCACCACCGATAAATAAACGGTGACTTACAGGCTTCCTGGCGAAGAAGCCTGTAGCCACTCTATTTAAGCTTCCAGGGCATCCAGATACTTCTCGGCATCCAATGCTGCCATGCAGCCAGTACCGGCAGAGGTAATCGCCTGGCGATAGACATGATCCATAACATCCCCGGCGGCAAAAACTCCCTCTTTTGACGTCAGTGTGGCATTGCCTGCCAGACCGCTATTCACCCGTATATAGCCATCTTTCATGTCCAGCTGACCGGCAAAAATACCGGTATTTGGCGTATGGCCAATGGCGATAAAGCAGCCCATTGCGGATATTTCTTCAGATTCACCACTTAGCACATTTTTAACCCGGACGCCGGTGACCCCCATGTCGTCGCCCAGAACTTCATCCAGAACAGAGTCAAGAACCAGTTTGATATTGCCGTTCTGCACGCGATCCATCAATTTGTCCTGAAGGATCTTTTCTGAGCGAAATTGCTGGCGTCGATGAATCACGGTAACGGTTCTGGCAATGTTAGAGAGATAGAGTGCTTCTTCCACCGCCGTGTTGCCGCCACCGACCACGACCACATCTTTATTTTTATAAAAGAATCCATCACAGGTTGCGCAGGCAGACACCCCTTTACCCTTGAAGGCTTCTTCACTGTCCAGGCCCAGATAGCGTGCGCTGGCTCCGGTGGCGATAATCAGGGCGTCGCAGGTATACGTGTGGCTGCCTTTCAGGGTGTAGGGCTTTTGGCTGAAATCCACTTCTTCGATATGATCAAAAATAATTTCAGTACCAAAGCGTTTGGCGTGGGCTTCCATCTCCATCATCAGGCCGGGGCCCTGAAGCCCTTCCTGTCCACCTGGCCAGTTATCGACATCCGTTGTGGTGGTCAGCTGGCCCCCCTGTTGCATGCCGGTAATCATGACCGGATTGAGATTGGCCCTGGCGGCATAGACAGCGGCGGTATAGCCCGCAGGCCCGGAACCAAGAATTAACAGGCGGGAGTGTCTGGTTATGCTCATTATGTACTCCATTAATAAGGGGTAATGATTAAATGGCCTTATAATAGCTATAGCCTTTGAGCCATGGCAATTGGCAAAAATTATGGGTCTTATTGTCTGTCCCTATTGCTCAAGAGAAAAGCACAAGAGAAGAAAACAAGAGAAATAGCTGATGCTGGTGTAATATTTCGGTTTCTGGCAAGCATTAACAATAAAGTGATGATACATAATACCCCTGCATCAGGCCCCGGTTACTTTATCCAGGGACTGAAAATGATTTTACTGCCACAATTGCGATGGTTTGTTTTGATTCCGCTGGTCATTAATATCCTGGTGTTTTCCGGGATTATTTATTGGGCATCGGGCCATTTCTCTCTGTGGATGGAGCAACTCACCGGCTGGATGCCAGAGTGGCTGGCGTTTCTGGAGTATCTGCTATGGCCGCTGTTTTTTCTGGCCCTGGCGGCCGTGATGTTTTTTACCTTTACCATTATCGGGAATTTTATTGCGGCCCCGTTTAATGCACTGTTGGCGGAAAAAGTGCAGCGAATGGAAGGCGCTGAGCTGCCTGATCTTAAATTGTCTGACTGGCTGACAATTGTGCCGAGAAGTATTGGCCGGGAGTTGCGCAAACTGTTGTATTTCCTGCCCCGGGCAATCGTGCTGCTGATACTGTCTTTTGTTCCGGTGCTGGGATTGGTGTTGTGGTTTTTATTCAATGGCTGGATGATGGCTATCCAGTACTGTGACTATGCAGCGGATAACCGGGGTGTCTCATTTTCCGACATGTTATCACGATTGAAACCAAAGCTATCAACGTCGTGGCCTTTTGGTGCGGTTGTTAACCTGGCCATGTTGATACCGTTGATCAATTTGCTGATTATTCCTGCTGCGGTCGTTGGTGCAACGCTGTTGTGGGAACGGGAAATAGAGCAGCCTGTTACTGCAGGGTGACTGGATTTTTTATATAGGCAAGGAGTGGGTTTAATGAGTTGTCTTTTCTGTAAAATTGCTGAGGGCGATATTCCCGCAGATAAAGTATTTGAAGATGATCAGGTAGTGGCCTTCAGGGATATTAACCCGGCGGCTCCAACCCATATTCTGGTCATTCCCAAAAAGCATATTGCGACCATGAATGACGCTGTAGCAGAAGACCAGTCACTGCTGGGCAAGATGATGCTGGTGGCAAAAGACATCGCGGCCAGCGAAGGGGTAAGTGAGGATGGCTTTCGCCTGGCCGTGAATACCAACAGCCAAGGTGGGCAGTCGGTCTACCATATACACCTGCATTTGCTGGCGGGACGTCAAATGCAGTGGCCGCCGGGTTAAACAGAAGAGGGCCACAAAGACACAAAGTTGTTTTGATCCAGGTTCAGCAAACAAAAAAGGCTTCCTTCGTGTCTTTGTGGTTTAAATCCTCTACTCGGTTTCGATAATCTCGTAACTGTGGGTGATTTCAACACCACCTTTGCCTAGCATATGGGCAACCGAGCAGTATTTTTCGGCGGATAAGTTTACGGCACGTTCCACCTGGGATGCTTTGATCTTGCTGCCTTTCACCACAAAAGACAGATGTATTCTGGTAAATACGGCGGGAATGGCATCAGCACGTTCGGATTCAATGTCCACATGGCAGCTGGTCACTTTCTGACGCGCTTTTTCCAGGATATTAACCACGTCCACCGAAGAACAGCCACCTAAACCCATCAGCACCATCTCCATGGGGCTCGGTGCGCTCTTATGGTGTTTATCGGCATCCATAACGATGGAGTTGCCACTGTCGGTCAGTCCCAGAAAACGCTGGTTATCAACCCACTTGACTTGTGCCTTCATTTGAAATTCCTGTTCTCGTTTGACTGTTTCTATTTGGGGGCAATTCTAAAGCCTTTGCGTCAAAACAGCCATTCAATCAGAATTCTGTATTCTTCGTAACAGCACCCATTCATCGAATAGTGCCAAGACAGTCAAGAAAAGTTTGCGGTATGATGTGACCAAAACAAGGCAGTTGTGGTGAAAAGATGTTGGCAAAGAATTTACCTGTCAGACCAGCCTCCGGAGTAAAACACTTTTTGTCTGTTTTTTTGGACATGTGCTCCCGGAAAAACTATCCGGCCAGAAGTACCATACTCTGTGCCGGTGACACTTCAGAGACCCTTTATTACATCGTCAAGGGTGCTGTATCCGTGGTTATCGAAGACGATGATGGTCGTGAGATGATCGTCGCCTATCTGAATCAGGGGGACTTTTTTGGAGAAATGGGTCTTTTCGACGAGGATCAGCAGGAACGCAGCGCCTGGGTTAAGGCCAAGACCGCCTGTGAGGTAGCGGAAATCAGTTACCGGCAGTTCAGGGATCTGGTGCAGAAAGAACCCGAGATTCTGATGATGCTGTCTGGCCAGATGGCTGCCCGTTTGAAGGATACCACCCGGAAGATGGGGGATCTGGCATTTCTCGATGTTACCGGCCGGGTGGCCAGAACCTTGCTGGATTTATGCCGTCAACCCGATGCCATGACGCACCCTGATGGGATGCAGATCAAAATAACCCGTCAGGAAATTGGTCGTATTGTCGGTTGCTCCCGTGAAATGGTTGGACGGGTTCTGAAAAGCCTTGAAGCCCAGGGGCTTGTTTCGGTAAAAGGAAAAACCATGGTTGTGTTTGGCACCCGATAGAATAGCCGAAGCAATCAGCCCTTGTTGAGTGTCATTGAAACCTATACTGAGGCTTATATGTTTTCTCAGGGGTTTCATAACATGGTTAATAAAGGTATCAGGTTCCTGGCTCTGCCGATCGCACTATCTGCTTTGCTGTCCGGGTGTTCAAATAATACGGGTCAGGGTGAAGGCAAGGTAGAGGAAAAGCTGGAAGTTGCGATGTTTCAGGTGACTCCGGCAGGTAATGGGCCAACAATAGGCAACATATTTATACATCATGCTGACGATGATGATGTCACCAAAGGGATTAGACTGCAGCCGGCACTGCATGATCTGCCACCCGGGAAGCATGGCTTTCATGTTCATGAAAACCCCTCCTGTGAGCCAGGAGAAAAAGGTGGCCAGAGCGTTGCTGCCCTGGCCGCAGGTGATCACTATGACCCAAACAGCACCGGTCATCACGAGGGGCCCGAAGGTCACGGGCATTCAGGGGATTTGCCGGTATTAATGGTTGATGAATATGGAAACGCGGTCAGCCCTGTTGTAGCACCTCGACTTTCACTCTCTGAACTGAAGGGGCGTTCACTGGTGATTCATGCTGGTTCCGATAACTATTCTGACAACCCTCCCCTGGGTGGCGGTGGTGCCAGAATAGCCTGTGGGATTATTCAATAGTTGACGTGATAAAGATTGGCCACCCCTCTCAGGGCGGCCTTTAATCATAAGTAACTGCCAAACAATCCGCTGAGCGCTTCTCCCGGATCTTCCTGACGCATAAAAGCCTCACCCACCAGAAAGCTGTTCACATTGTGCGAGACCATGGATTCCACATCCTGCTTTGTGTGTATACCACTTTCCGTAACCACCAGCCGACCATCGGGAATCCGGTTTAGCAACTCAAAGGTATTATCCAGACTCACTTCAAACGTATGCAGATTGCGATTGTTGATACCGAGAATAGCGCCCGGTAATGGCAGTGCCCTTTCCAGCTCATCGGCCCCGTGCACCTCAACCAGAACGTCCATTCCAAGGTATTGTCCCAGCTCATTAAATTCACTGAGCTGTTGGTCAGACAGTGCGGAGACAATCAACAGGATACAGTCAGCACCAATCATCCGGGCTTCATATATCTGATACGGGTCGACCATAAAGTCTTTACGTAGTACAGGCAGAGAGCAGGCATCTCGAGCAGCCTGTAAAAAGCGATCACTCCCCTGAAAAAAATCCTGGTCCGTCAACACGGACAGGCAGCAGGCTCCGGAGCGTTCGTAGCTTCTGGCGATGTCAGCAGGCTCAAAGTGTTCCCGAATAACACCTTTACTGGGAGAGGCTTTTTTGATTTCCGCAATGATGGCGGCCTGCTGCTTTTCCACCCGTAACAGCAGGTTGCGGGCGAAGCCCCGTGTTGGGGTGTTTTGTTCGGCCAGCGTTTTCACTTCATCAAGCGGCCTGATATCGCGGCGCTCAGAAACTTCTTCATGCTTCCGTGCAATGATTTTATTCAGAATCGTCGGTAGCGACATGAATTGGATCCTCACACTGACCAGGTGGCTGCTTCTGCAGAAAAAACGCGGGTGAAGCTGGCCAGCTCTTTCATTTTCTCCAGCGCCAGGCCGCTATCGATAGCGTCCCGGGCCATCAGAATACCTTCCTCAAGGCCACCGGCAACCCCCGAAAGATAGATAGCGGTACCGGCATTCAGGGCGATCATGCTGGCAGCTTTTTCAGCGTGTTTTCCCTCCTGTTTACCGAGGGCGTCTTTGATCAGCGCCAGTGATTCATCACTGTCTTTTACATCCAGCCCGATCAGGCTTTGGGAGTTGATATTGAAATCTTCCGGTGTCAGGGTGTATTCGCGGATGTTGCCATCCTTCAGCTCAGCAACGTGAGTGGCACTGGCAATACTGATTTCATCCAGTCCATCGACGGAGTGCACCACCATAACATGCCCATTGCCCAGTTCACGCAGTACTTCAGCCATAGGGCGGCATAGCTCCCGGTTAAAGACACCAATCAGCAGATTTTTTACGTTAGCCGGGTTGGACATCGGCCCAAGAATATTAAACAGAGTACGAATACCCAGCGCCCGGCGCACACCGACCACATTTTTCATGGCTGAGTGGTGGGCTGGTGCAAACATAAAGCCGACCCCCACCTCAGTAATGCAGCGGGCCACCTGATCAGGGCTGATATCCAAGTTGACACCAGCCTGCTCCAGAAGATCGGCACTACCGCTTGAGCTGGAAACCCCACGGTTGCCGTGTTTTGCCACTTTGGCACCGGCAGCCGCACAGACAAATGCCGACGCTGTCGAGACGTTGAACAGGTGGGCTCCATCCCCGCCGGTACCGACAATATCCACCAGGTGCCCAGTGTTAACCTCAACCCGGGTAGCCAGCTGTCGCATAACCATGGCCGCCCCGGTGATCTCTTCAATGCTCTCACTTTTCATCCGCATGCCCGTCAGAAAAGCCGCAATCTGGCTGTCACTGCACTGGCCTGTCATGATCTGTTGCATGACCTCGACCATTTCATCCCGGCTCAGGTCAAGATGTTGTACGACCCGGTTGATGGCTTCTTTTATCTGCATGTCTTCATTCCCTTAGCTCAATGGTTATATGGACTGTTTGAGAAAATTGGCCAGAAGGTCATGTCCCTGTTCGGTCATAATGGACTCCGGATGAAACTGCACGCCCTCAACGGGCAGTTCTTTGTGGCGAACGCCCATGATCTCGTCATTGCTGCCGTCGGCAAATTGCGTCCATGCGGTGACCTCAAGACAATCAGGAAGACTCTCTTTATCAATCACCAGTGAGTGGTAACGGGTTGTGGTGACCGGGTTGGCCAGTCCCTGAAACACCCCGAAATCCTGATGGAAGACCGGGGAAACTTTCCCGTGCATCACCTGTCGGGCACGAACAATCCTGCCGCCATACACCTGGCCAATGCTCTGATGGCCAAGACAGACTCCCAGGATCGGAACCTTACCCTGAAAATGTCGTATAACATCCATGGATATGCCAGCTTCGTTTGGCGTGCACGGGCCCGGAGAAATAACGATATGGTCTGGCTTTAGCGTTTCGATGTCATCAATGGTGATGTGATCGTTCCTGTGGACATCGACAGTAGCCCCCAGTTCCGAGAAGTATTGAACCAGGTTAAAGGTGAATGAGTCGTAGTTGTCGATCATTAACAGCATCAGTGTTTCATCCCTTTAATGAATCCGGTTTGGGCCATGGCTACCGCACGAAACATTGCACGCCCTTTATTCATGGTTTCTTGCCATTCCAGGTCAGGGCTGGAGTCAGCAACAATACCGGCACCGGCCTGAATATGGAGCTGCCGGTCTTTGATAACCGCTGTTCTGATGGCAATAGCGGTGTCCATATTGCCGTTCCAGGCCAGGTAGCCCACTGCGCCGCCATAGACCCCCCGTTTTACCGGCTCCATTTCATCGATGATTTCCATGGCCCGTACTTTGGGTGCCCCGCTTAACGTCCCTGCGGGTAGCGTAGCTTTTAGTACATCCAGGGCATCCAGTCCACTTTTCAGTTCGCCCGTCACATGGGAGACAATGTGCATAACGTGGGAGTAGCGCTCGATGACCATCTTGTCCGTCAGTTTTACTGAGCCTGTGGTTGCTACACGTCCAACGTCGTTTCTTCCCAGGTCGATCAGCATCAGGTGTTCTGCCAGCTCTTTGGGGTCATTGAGCAGCTCCTGTTCGAGCGCTTTATCTTTCTCTTCGGTATCACCGCGTTTTCGGGTGCCGGCAATGGGCCTTACGGTCACCTCACCATCTTCCAGCCGGGCCAGAATTTCAGGAGAAGAGCCCACCACATGAAAATCCCCCAGATCCATGTAGTACATGTAGGGGGAAGGGTTGGTGCTTCGCAGAGCCCGGTAAAGATTCAGCGGTGAACTGTCATAGGGGATCGACATTCTCTGGGAGAGAACCACCTGCATTGCGTCGCCTGCCAGAATGTAATCCCGAATAGCGCCAACGGAATCTTTGAAGGCTTCTTCGCCAAAGCCTGATTGAAAATCACCTTCACAGGCGGGGTTCAGAGAGGCCTGGACCGGAGGTTGAATGTGGCTGGTTTGCAGCTGGCGTACAAGGTTGTCCAGGCGGGATTGTGCTTTTTCCAGCGCGGCTGGCTGGTCAGGGTCCGCATGGGTAATCAGGATCAGTTTGCCACTGAGGTTGTCGAATACCACCAGTTCGTCAGACACCATTAACAGGATGTCCGGTGTATGCAGTTCGTCCTTCGGGGCGCTTTGTGCCAGTTTGGGCTCAATGTAGCGAATCGTATCGTAACCAAAATAACCCACCAGGCCGCCGGTGAATCTGGGCAGTTCCGGCAACTCCGGCACTTGATAACGTTGCTGGAATGCCTTGATAAACGCCAGTGGGTCGCTGGTGGTGTGTTCTTCGACAATCTGGCCATCGGTTTCGATCTGAATACGATCGCCATTGACCCGGAGCAAGGTGCGACAGGGCAGGCCAATCATCGAGTAGCGGCCCCACTTTTCACCGCCCTCCACGGACTCCAGCAGGTAGGAGTAGCGGCCATTGGCGAGCTTGAGATAGGTGGTTAATGGTGTGTCCAGGTCTGCCAGAATCTCACGTACAACGGGGATGCGGTTGTATCCTTCTCTGGTCAGACGCGTAAACGCTTCAGGCGTCATAGCAGCTCTCTCGAATAAGCTAACAGGATTATTGATTGAAATTATCTATGTTTGGCAACAACCATGTTGCCGTTGGGCTAAGTGAAATTGGCAGGCCTATGGCCAGCGCCAGGAGGCAGTGTGGAGGGAAGTTGAAGACAAGGAAGTATCGGAACAGCCGTTATGGTCGTTGTATCTGAGTCGAAAGCGATGTTGGTGAAAATGGTCTTGGCTTTGACAGGGCTTCACAGCAAACTCCGTACCAGGGCAGGATTTATCCAGACTCTTTAGTACTGCTTTATGTCATTATGATCTGCGCTAAGGGTATATGACTACAGGGGCTATTGCAAATCAGCGAGTATGCTGCCCCGGTTGGGGGCCCGAAGATGAAAGTGCATCGGGCGGGGCAATCAGTGTATCTGGATTTGAGCATGGGTTGCGTATGGCTTTGATATTGATCTTTTCCTGAAATCAGTGGTCAAAGGGCTGCTTGATATGAATCTACAGCCGATGATGTTTTCCCCAGGCTTGATATCTATCCAAAGGCCGCTCCTTCAGTGCTTAAGATAGAAAGAAAACTCTTTTTTGACCTCAGATTATATTTTCCCGGCTTCGATGGGAGTGGGGAGGTGTCAGGATTTTCTTGAGTACTACACATGATTTTATCCGTTTTTTCACTGATAAACTGTTTTAGTGGTTCCCGCCACGATGATGCGATTCTCATTCGCTGCTTCTATATGTCTTAACAATTCGTTAGTCCGTTTAACATTGAACTGCGAAGCATCGTTTCGTTTCGGAAGCATACTGTCAATTTCATCAATCATAATAATGGCCCCTTTTACCTTACAGGCTTTTTCAAACATATCGGCAACCTTTTGCCAGTCAACATTGTTCTTCACGGAATGATTGTGCCTACACACTTACTGATTAATATTGACCAATATCTGCAATGGTAACTTTGCCTATTTTACTAAGACTCAATATGAATGGTTTCAAAAGTATTGACTGAAATTGTAACTGTCTTTCACTGAGTTTTAAGTCAACCGACCAGCCGGGACGCTTATCTGACTTGATCTTTTTGACAAGATTAAGGCGTTGTTCATCAGTTAATTGCTCAGCATGCCTTTTTAAGGCGGATACTGAAGAAGATAAAGATTCTTGCGAAGATCTTATCTTGTTCAAATACCAGAGAGTTTTAGCGCTGAGTGATCCGTCATATGTCGTCGAATTTGCATTCATGGTATGACCGTCATATTGATAATGTGCATGCCGTTCGACTCCCCGTTTCTGAAAAGGTTCCTGAATCTTATTGATGCAGGGCTGCTATTGTTTGTTAGCCATTCTGATCAA
The DNA here is from genome assembly GCF_049310205.1 of Endozoicomonas sp. ALC013. NCBI lineage: Bacteria > Pseudomonadati > Pseudomonadota > Gammaproteobacteria > Oceanospirillales > Endozoicomonadaceae > Endozoicomonas > Endozoicomonas sp. ALC013. The sequence goes on from NZ_JBLYNS010000016.1 coordinate 45,072, forward strand.
TTTGTCAGTTTATCCGGTTAATCAATAGGGTAGGTTCTTGATATGGCTAAAACTATGCAGGGTGATTCACATGATAGGAAATTCCAGGGATACTCAGGGTCTGTTGCAGGCTGAAGTTCAGGGACTGGTGCAGACTCAAGGCTTGATGCCGAGCAATTTCAATAATCCAAAAGCGACATCTGGCCAGCGTTCACATAAAGGTTACGGGTCGTCAACGATCAGGAAAAAGATCACCGATTACCTTATTAGCAGGCCTTTGGTTTATATCTGCAATAAAGCATTGTCAATCTATTTGAAAATTGCACTATGTATGAAAGGAGCAGTTGATCGCTCAGAAACATCACTGAGTTCGGCAGAGACAGAAAAGGTCAATGGTTTCCTGAGTGACTTGCATACTCGTGCCAGCAAGCTGATACAGAAGCTTGATGTTAACGAAGTGAGGGAAAAGGTTAAGCAGTCTTTCATAGATCTTGAGCTGATGGATTGCAGAGGTGAGTGGACTCAGGAAATATTCGAAATAATCAGTGGTAACTTATCCGATGATACTTCGCAGGAAGCAATAGAAAAGGCAGTCAGTGAGGTTTTCAGGAATATCAAGGACAATGATTATTTGATGCGTGCTATTCATAACATTATTAATGTCAGTGAAACGAACGAAGGCATGCTCGAAAAGGGTAAAAATGAAATTATTCATGAACTGGAATCGGTATTGCCATTTGCTCTGGCGCTCAATTTACTGACCAAAGCCCAGATTCAAAATGCCGAAGTGCTGGAAGCGTGTGTTCATTTGTGGAAAAAAAAGCGAAATGAAATGGGGGGAGCTATCAGAGGGCTGGGTTTCATAAAAGCGATTAAGCTCATCTCCGTTGAGCAGCCTATTGTGAAGATGTTGAAAGGTCGAAAGCAACGAAATTATCCCCATTCGCAGGGGCGTTGTATTTTGCCCTTTAATATTATTGAAGCGACCGCCGTGGAGGCAGTCAGTGGCCGTCACGAAAATGCCTGTGCAGGCTTGACCCTGGCCCAGCATTATCCGGGTAAATACACCCAATGTGCTTCTGAGTTGGATGAGCAGGGGCAGGAACCTCTGTTTAATTATCCGCTGCCGAAGCATTGGAGTGATCTCTATACAACCTGGAATATGCAGTTTTGCGCTACCAGCAATGAGCGACCCGAACTGCTGAGTAAGTTGTTGATACCGGCGGTGAGTGGTTATCAGGATAAGCCCAGGGCCTATATATCGCGAAGGGCATACGCGTTATATACAGCGCTTAACTATCTGTTTTTCAGAGCTGAGAAGTCGAATCCGGTACCCAGCCTGCCAAGGGTTGCCCGGCAGGCATGGGGGCACAGCAATCGGGTTTGTTCACGTCTTTACCAGCGTAAGGTTAAGGTAACTTCAAAGGCCACTGTTTGGGGAAATGGAATAGCAGTGACTGCATGACACCATTCCCGCACTCAGGCACGCTTTCTACCAGCGTGCCATCCAGGTCGTACATGACCAGGGTCAGGTTGTTCAGAAATGGATGGCCGCTGGATGTTGTCATGGTTTATAAAGCCACGACTTCAGCCAGCTCGGAGCGCATTTGCGTCACGACATCCTGATAGTTGTCAGCACCAAAAATGGCGGAGCCGGCAACAAAGGTATCCGCACCGGCCTCGGCAATCTGGCGGATATTACTGGCCGACACACCACCATCTACCTGAAGACGGATATTCAGCCCGCTATTATCAATCAGCTTGCGCACCCTGCACAGTTTTTTCAGGGTTGAGGGGATAAACTTCTGACCGCCAAAGCCGGGATTGACCGACATCAACAGGACCATATCCAGCTTGTCCATCACATACTCAAGCGCATCGGGGGATGTTGTCGGATTGAGTACCAGCCCAGCCTGGCAGCCACCTTCGCGAATCAGTTGTAAGCTACGATCAATATGTTCAGATGCTTCCGGATGGAAAGTGATCATACTGGCACCGGCTTCAATAAAATCACCGATGATACGATCGACAGGGCTCACCATCAGGTGAACATCGATGGGGGCAGTGACGCCATGCTTTCTCAGTGCCTTGCAGACCATCGGGCCCAGGGTGAGGTTCGGGACGTAGTGGTTGTCCATAACATCAAAGTGAATCCAGTCCGCTCCGGCGACCAGAACATGATCGACCTCTTCGCCCAGGCGGGCAAAATCTGCGGAAAGAATACTCGGGGCAATAATATAGTCGCGCATGGTTTTCCTGATCTGCCTGTGTATGATTTCCGGCGATTGTAGCGGGTTGTCAGGGCCCTGTCAGGTACAACCGGCTCTGACACATCGCAGGGATAGACCGGCCACCATTTCAGGCTGAGACCGCAGCGTAATGCCAGCACAATTAGTCACAATGGTTGACATCGTCTATGCTTTTACGTCACGCACTGTGCTGACTGAGCATCTCGTTATCTTCTGGTCAACGGTCTATCGACTGGAGGAGGGACCGCCTCGAAAAAAGGGTAAAGTTCATTTGGTTGGCAGCATTGTTGGTGAGGCTTGTGGTAAAAATTAAGACGATTTTTTCAAGCGCTTTGGTGTGGGGAATGAGGCGATATTGTTGTATCGCACTGATTATCACCGGCCAGGCAATGGCGAATTATCAGGGCCAGTCTGACGACGTTGTGGCTTCAGACTATGTGGGCTCCGTGGAATTGAGGGATATCTTCGGTGTTAAGGGGGATTTGAAATATACCGGGGGGTGCCAGCAGGGGGTTGCCGAGTCCTGTCGAATAATGATTTCAGTCCCGTCAGAGGCGGAAGAGATTGATCAAATGGAGGAAGTGGAGGATGGAGTTTTTGGTTATGTCAATTACCTCTCTTACCTTAAACGAACCGGGCAATTGTTGTTGGTGGACTATGAGGCAATATTGACTGAATCCGCATCAGAGGTTTCGGGTTACAAGGTGCGATTTACCACGGAAAGTAAGGTCAGGCGGTTGGTAAAAAAAATTGATTCAAGGACAATGCCTGCCCCTTTGCAGAAAAACCCGTTATTACTTTTTTTAATTCTGGCAACCCATCAGTCAGCCCTTGATTTGATGCTGTCCCCGGAAAGAACGCTTTACATTATGAGCCTTGAGTGGATGGATCTTAAGTCACTGTACATTAGTAGCGCGGGGCGGGGAGGTATTTATGGTTATCGATATTACAAATTTCCCAGGGATAATGAGCTTTTTCTCGATCTTGGCGGGCCTTTAAGTATTAACGGCCTCTCAGAAGGTGTCGGGTTCAGTTTTGCCGATAATGACAGAACGCAGCCTCCTGTGAGAATGGTGACCGGGTATCACGGGGATCAGAAAAACGGTTTTGTTAACAGGGTCTCTTTTATCGTCACTTACGCTGCCCTTGCCGGTGGTTTTGGTGTGAGTTTATGGAGTCGAAGCATTATTGGCTTCCTGCTGAACTCCCTGTTACTGGCCGTTGAAGTCCGAACCAGTGCTGCTTCCTCAGAGCTTGAGAGGTTTGGCAGAAGGGTGCTTCCGGAAGGTCTTCAGTTTAACCCGGACTTTCAGGGGCGGCATATTTTAAAAGTCCTCAGGGCTTCTGACAGCGATTTGCGGGTTGCTCGTTAGTCATGTCGCCGTGCTATGTAAATTAATGATGCAAAGTGTGGTTCCGGGTTTTTAACAGAGATCCGGTTCGCAGGGGGCTTTATTTCCTCTTGCCAAACGGTATAATACCGCTCCCGTTTCCCGATTGAGCGCCCAATGTTTTGAACAGGCCGGTATTGCTGATCTGGGGCTATTAGCCTGGCTCTTGCCCAGCAGGGAACGGCCATGTAGGAACAGGTATCGCGTCAGCGGTATCATAGAGGCGAATTTAATGAAAACTTTTAGTGCTAAGCCAGAAACCGTAAAACGTGACTGGTTCGTAGTTGATGCCGAAGGCAAAACGCTGGGTCGTCTGGCAACAGAAATCGCTCTGCGTCTGCGCGGCAAGCATAAGCCAGAGTACACTCCTCATGTGGACACTGGCGACTACATCGTTGTAGTAAACGCCGAGAAAGTACGTGTTACCGGACGTAAGTCTACTGACAAGATGTACCACCGCCACACCGGTTACATCGGCGGCCTGAAGTCCATCAGCTTTGACAAGCTGATCGACCACAAGCCTGAGCTGGTAATCGAGACGGCTGTTAAGGGGATGCTGCCCAAGAATTCTCTGGGTCGTGCCATGTACAGCAAGCTGAAGGTTTATGCCGGAAGCGAGCATCCACATGCTGCTCAGCAGCCTCAGCAACTGGAAATTTAATCAGGGGTGGTTATGTCTGTAACTCAATACTACGGAACTGGACGTCGTAAGTCCTCAACCGCACGTGTTTTCCTGAGAGCTGGTTCTGGCAGTATCACTGTCAATGGCCGTTCCCTGGACGAATACTTCGGCCGTGAAACTGCTCGAATGGTAGTTCGTCAGCCTCTGGAACTGACTGAGCTGACTGAAAAGTTCGACATCAAGATCACTGTATCTGGTGGCGGCGGTTCTGGTCAGGCTGGTGCTATCCGTCATGGTATCACCCGCGCGCTGATGCAGTACGATGAGACTCTGCGCTCTCCTCTGCGTAAAGCTGGCTACGTTACCCGTGACGCTCGTGAAGTTGAGCGTAAGAAAGTGGGTCTGCGTAAAGCTCGTAAGCGTCCACAGTTCTCCAAGCGCTGATATTGTGCTCAGACCACCGGCCGGTTTTTTCGGCTGGTTGCCTGGGTTACTGGAAAGCTTCCCTTTGTGCCTCTTTCGGGAGAGCGTATCGGGAAGTTTTTTTATGCCTGAAACTTTTATTAAAAAAACCTGTGCCCTGTTTTGGGCATTTTTTTTATGCGTTAAAACCAGTATCATTACGCACTGCCGCTTATGTGCGTAAGTATAATGCGAGGCGGCTTTATTGTTGGGGGTTGATTGCAGCTGTCAGGTTGTTATTTGAGGTGCGGGTGGTTCTGCGAGAGAGCTTTTGAGTCTTTGTCCTTTCCGGGTTAACAAAAGCCCTGTTTCAGAAGTAAATCTGTTATCACACCCATGAACAAAAAGAAGTCATTGGGCGTTCAGCCCGGATGGGGAGAGTAGGTTAATGAGTGACAACGGCATAAACAAAGGCCGGCGCCGCTTTCTCGTGGCAGCGACTTCGGTGGTGGGGGCTGCCGGTGCTGTAGGGGTTGCTACGCCTTTTCTGAAGTCGTGGAACCCGAGTGCAAAAGCTAAGGCTGCCGGTGCACCGGTAAAAGTCAATTTAAGCAAGCTGGAACCCGGGCAACAGGTTGTCTATGAATGGCGGGGTAAACCAGTCTTTGTGCTGCGACGTACCAAAGATATGCTTAATGAACTGCCATCACAGGATGGGCGTTTGCGCGACCCGAAATCAGAAAGCTCAGAGCAGCCTGAGTATGCCACCAATCCGTACCGTTCACGGACGGAAGATGTTCTTGTTCTGGTCGGTTTGTGTACCCACCTCGGGTGTTCTCCAAAATATCTGCCGGAAGTCAAACCCATGGAGTTTGATGCCAACTGGAAGGGGGGGTATTTCTGCCCCTGTCATGGTTCGCGGTTCGATCTGGCCGGTCGGGTGTATAAAGGAGTTCCTGCCCCAACGAATCTGGTCGTGCCACCTTACTCCTTTGAAGGCGATGATATTCTGATTATCGGTAAAGATGAGGAGAATGCGTGATGGGAAATAAAATAATGGCCTGGGTTGATGCCCGACTTCCCGTCACCCAGGCGTGGGAGAAGCATCTCAGCAAATATTATGCGCCCAAAAACTTCAACTTCTGGTATTTCTTTGGTTCTCTGGCCCTGCTGGTTCTGGTTAACCAGCTCCTGACGGGCATCTGGCTGACCATGAGCTATGTTCCCAGCGCTGAAGCTGCTTTTGCTTCTGTTGAGTACATTATGCGGGATGTGGAATATGGCTGGTTGATCCGCTACATGCACTCTACCGGCGCATCCATGTTCTTTGTGGTGATTTACTGCCACATGTTTCGTGGTCTTCTCTACGGGTCCTACAAGGCACCACGGGAGTTGATCTGGATCTTTGGTATGGCCATATACCTGGCGCTGATGGGTGAGGCCTTTATGGGGTACCTGTTGCCCTGGGGGCAGATGTCCTATTGGGGGGCGCAGGTAATTATTTCCCTGTTTGGCGCTATTCCGGTAATTGGTCCGGATCTTCAGCAGTGGATTCGTGGTGACTTCCTGATTTCCGGTATTACCCTGAACCGCTTCTTTGCACTGCATGTCATTGCGCTGCCGATCGTTATTCTTGGTCTGGTGGTTTTGCACATCCTGGCATTGCATGAAGTGGGCTCAAACAATCCGGACGGTATAGATATCAAGAAGAACAAAGGGCCGGATGGTGTGCCTCTGGATGGTATCGCTTTTCACCCCTATTACACCGTTAAGGATATTGTCGGTGTTGTGGTCTTCCTGTTCGTGTTCTGTGGCATTATTTTCTTCTTCCCGGAGATGGGCGGGTTCTTCCTTGAGCATGCCAACTTTGAACCGGCCAACGGCCTGAAGACGCCCGAGCATATTGCACCAGTCTGGTACTTTGGGGCGTTCTACTCCATTCTCAGGGCGATTACCTTTGATATCGGGCCAATCGACTCCAAGCTGGGTGGGGTTGTCGCCATGGGTGGTGCCATTGCCATTCTCTTTGTTCTGCCCTGGCTGGATCGCAGCCCGGTCAGGTCATGGCGTTACAAGGGCATGATCAGCAGAACCAGCATTGTGGTTTTTGCCTTTGTCTTTATTTTGCTGACCTGGCTCGGAACGCAACCGGCTACTGAGACTTATACACTCATTGCCCAGATCTGTACGCTGATTTACTTTGCGTTCTTCCTGTTGATGCCTTTCTACACACGATGGGAGAAGACCAAACCTGTACCTGAGAGGGTGACCGGCTAATGAAAAGAATAATACTGACCATTAAGTTGTTTCTGGTTTCGGTGCTGTTTTCATCGTTGGCGGCAGCAGCCGGTGGGGGATACCCGCTTGATGAGGCCAATGTGGACCCTTCTGACAAAGCTTCGCTGCAGCGGGGGGCGAAGTATTACCAGAACTACTGTGCAGGTTGTCATGCGACCCAGTATCAGCGCTATGAGCGGGTAGCGGATGACCTTGGCATTCCCCATGACCTGATGATGGAGCACCTGGTGTTCGATAAGTCTGCCAAGATCGGTGATCTGATGCATAACAGCATGGACCCGGACGAAGCGAAGGTCTGGTTTGGTGCTACACCTCCGGACCTGACACTGGTGTCCCGCGTTAAAGGTGGGCCTGACTGGCTATATACCTACCTTCGGACCTTCTACGAAGACCCAAGCCGTCCTTATGGGGTAAATAACAAGGTCTTCCCGGATGTTGGTATGCCCCATGTGCTTCTGGGGCTTCAGGGAGTACAGATCGACAATTGCGGTGATACAGACCCAACGGCCCGTGACCCGCTGACCGGAGACAAGATCTGTGGCCTGACGGTTGATCCGGAGCGTAAGGGGAGTATGACGCCCACCGAATACGATCAAATGGCCTATGATTTGACCAACTTCCTGGCTTACTCTGCGGAGCCAATGCAAGAACAGCGTAAGCAGCTGGGTATTTATGTATACCTGTTCCTGGCGCTGTTCTTTGTGTTTGCCTATCTGCTCAAACGGGAATTCTGGAAGGATGTCCACTAAGCATTAGTCGCCGTTATCGGCTCTCTGAACCTACAAGCCCACAAAGGAAGGCTTTTCTTTGTGGGCTTTGTGCTTTTTGTGATTATCAAAAAGCAGACAATGGCGGGTTTCATCTCTGGCTGTCAGTAGAAGGGCTTGCTAAGATTCCAGTTTTTTGAATCCCCCTCTGGTATTTAAGACGATGAGTAAATCACTTCGTGACCAGCTGATGAAAGCTGGCCTTGCGACAAAACAACAGGCATTACAGGCCAAGACCAGTAATAAGAAAAAGAAACAGCAGGCTGCCCGCTCTGGTGATATGACCGATCAGGAAAAACGCCGTATTGAGCTGGAGAAAGAGAGGCAGGCTCAGGCTGAGAAAGATCGTGAGCTGAATCGACAGCTTGAAGATGAACGTCAGCGTAAGGCGTTGGACGCACAGGTTCGTCAACTGATTGAGACTAATGCATTGTCCCGTAATGGGGGCGATGCAGAATATAAGTTTGTTTATGAAAACAAAATCAAGAAAATTTATGTGACTGATGAACAGTTAACCAAGTTGGAAAGGGGCTTGCTGGCCTTGGCGATACTGGGCGACGATTTTCTGGTCATCCCTGCGCCGGTGGCCAGTAAGATTGCCGAGCGTAAGCCAGAAGCGATTGTCATACAGAATGATAAGTCTGGCGATCTGACCGAGGAAGAAGAAGACTGGTATGCGGATTATCAGATTCCGGATGACCTGATGTGGTAACGGGGGC